>CALGTP010000615.1 GCA_937902105.1 uncultured Actinomycetes bacterium | reverse complement strand
CGAAGAACCGAGAGAACCAGGCACTGACACCAACAAGCGGACTCGGGACGGTGCTCCACCCGCCCGCGAAGGAACGGCACGCGCACGGATGCTAAAAGCCTACGCTACTGTTTGTCGCAAGCTTGGGTGTGAGAGCGCAGGCGGTCTCGAAGATGCGTATGTCGTCACCCACCCGGGGAAAGCACATGGAACCTCCAGAACAGGGCGAGCAATCGATCGGGTGCTCGTCGACCCAAGGATGATTGGTAGCGTCCCCGGCCTCGTGGACGCAGCCCATGTCCATCAGAACCTGCTGCAGGTGGTTGGCCAATCCGGTACCTTGAGGGCTGCGCCGGACCACAAGGCAGTCAAAGCAGTGTTGCGATTGAGTGACATCAAACGGCCACCCCATAGACCGCGATACACATTAAGCGGCCTTTCGGCTGCACGCCGCGCCGAGATAGAGTCGTGTGTCGACACCATCCTCAAGGATGAACAGCGTGACCCGGAGGAGACTGAAGCCAACTATACGGCAACTGTCTCTGCCATGATCGATGGGTATCGAACCGCGGATCGCAAAGCAAACATCCGTGAGACACACACGCTCATCAGCAAGCTTGACAATCTACAGCGCGAAATGCGCCAGATTCACAAACTCTCCCCACTCTTGACAGCATACAAGGCGCAAGCCGAGCGCGTACGAGCGCAACTGCATCGGGCGATGCAACGCCGCGCCGAAGCACATGCGAACACACGCGAGCAACAGCGATGGCGCCGCGAACAGAGCGATAGCAAATCACTGTACGAGTCCATTAAACCAGATAAAGCCATCAGCCTACCCTTCGACGAGCTCCGGGTCCCAGATGGCGTTGACGCCAACGGAGATCCAAAGCTCAAGACCGTACGTGGGCAACACGAGGTGGCCGCGGGCTGCCACGAGCATTGGAAAGCGCTCTTCAATGAAACTGACTGGCGCCCTGACGAGGAAGCCACACGGCGCATGCTCGAGCCCATCTTGCAAGATACCTCACGCCACCTCGACGCGGCTACCGCTGCGTCGCTCACGATCGACAAGATCTTCACCCCGCTCATGATTTCAAAAGCATTAGATGCGATCCGTAAAGGCACCATGCCGGGGGGTACAGGCATTACGACCGACCTCCTCGCACACAGGGCGTGGCGCAAGCGCATGGCGGCACACCTCGCGCGCCTCGCATGCAAATTATTTGGTAACGAAAAACTCACCCCAAACATGCGCGAAGCGATCGTATCGATCCTCTTCAAAGGGAAAGGAGTACGGGATCTTTGCACGTCGCACCGCCCCGTCTCCCTCACCGACGCCTCCATCCGAATCATTGACAAAGTGATCCAATTGACCCTTAACACTCATATCAAAAAGGTTCTTAGCGGACTCAACATCTCACACATACCCGGCGAACGCCTGGAACGCGACGCCCTCTCTATGGTCGAAGTGGCGCGCTACTGCCACACCCGCGATGGCGGAGCCGTTGCATGCCTTGACGCCCAGTTTGCGTACGATCGCACTCGAATCTCTTTCCTCAAGCTCATCCTCGAGGCTATGAAGTTTCCACCCTCCTTCATCAACATCATTAACACGCTCTACGATGACAACTGGGCGCGCCTTAAGGTCAATGGCCACATTGGCGACGCCTTCCGCAAGACCAACGGACTGCTACAAGGGCTCCCGAGCTCGTGCCCCTTGTGGAACATCTACATCGAACCGTTTGTCCGATACCTCCACGCCGACCCCAACATATCGGGCGTCACCATCCCCGGCGAAATGGGGGTTGGTAATACAACCCTGAAGGTCGCAGCCTTTGCTGACGACGTCAAGAGTTACTTGGCCAATATGACCGAGGTCGAGTACCTCACCACACGAGCGGACTCCGCCCGACCTGGCTACTCTTACGCAGCCGGTGACGGCCCACTCGCCGTCTGGTACGGAGCATCGAGCCAAGTCAACAGCGTGAGCAAATTCACTATCGTCCTGCTCGGAACCATGATCCACGCACAGCGCCCTGCTCACCTAAAAATTAAGGAGTGGGTTAGGTACGGCCTCGATGAGGCGGATAAAAATCTGGGACTCCGCATGGGCACCACGGAACAAATCGCAGCGCAATGGGAAAAGATGCACCGCGTGATCGAGCAGCTTGCCACCGATGTCACTGCGGGCCGACGCCTTGCTGGCTCGGTGTACGCACGAAGTGCACTCGCCAAAGGAGCCTTTGCGTCGAAAATGTTTCACACCTTCAAAATGCAAGCCCCATGCGCGGCGACACGCACGACCGTCTTCCGTAACATTCAAAAAGTGCTCAACCAGCTCGTCTTTGGCAAGTTCTTTCAAATCCGCACTGACACGGCACAGCAACCTTACAAAGATGGCGGCGTGTCCCACCTGCATGTGGAGCGTCGGATGAAGGCCGAGTGGGCCATGCTCGCATCCCAACTCGCGAACAACGAACCCGCCCCCTGGAAAAACATCTGGTGGCACGGGATAAGAGACGCATACGGGCCCCTGTGCGATGACCGAGACCTGGTGCACACCACGTGCCAGTTCAAACTCCTGCAACTCAGTAAGGAACCATCCCAAGTCCAACAGCTGGCGATAGCAGCCTGGGCGGAGCTCGACAAGATTCCGGTCTTCCTTGGACCGCCACCTACCACGCCAGCGGGTCGAAAACGGCGAGCCGATGCCCTTGCGCTGGCACAGTACGATGGTGATGAGTCCCCACCAGTGACCGTGCCAATCTGGCAAGAGGGCCTCCGCGGCGACACCACAGGAGCGATGGTCGGCCGACAGCGCCTATGGTTCAACGCGAGCCTAGTAGGACGCTCAACGTCGCATATGCACACCCCCAGCCTCACGCACGATGCCGCTACCATTGAGCGGGAAGCCATCCGATGGGCAGAAGAAGGCCTACTGAGATACGCAGACGTAACCCAAGGCACAAAACTCCAAGGTATCCGGAGCTTTCAAACACAAGTTCCGACCCTCGACCCGGATGTGTACCTCGGCATTCGAACCTCGATACCGCCCCAATGGGAACGAGCGATGAAGGACGGAACGGCTGCCCAGTGGGGGCAAGACCGTCTCCCGACCGACCTACTCAGCGACGGGATCCGTGCTGACAGCACCAATGCCCACGCCACCGCAGCGACAGGCCCGCAGCAGCATATCGGCATCCGATACGCAAGCACCCTAATACAACGCTCGGTCACCCCACTGCTCAACCTGCGCCTCAAACATGTCTATACAGCGATGACGGCCACCGCGTTCACGATGCCACGAGTGGTCGACGCCGCGCAAGGCCTAGCGGCGCGCCACGTGCATCTTTTCGAACACATCCCGGCCGCCCACCGCACCGGAGCGATCGCCCGAGCTGTGCGTCGCATTAAACACCCGGCGCTTCCCCCCGAGTTTACGGAGACGGCATTCTGCGTTGCATTCTCCGGGTTTCCATTCGGACCAGAAAAAGGGAAAATGTGCGGTCGCCTCACGTGCCCCTGCAACTCAGGTGATACCGAGACCGTCGGGCATACCTTCCACACATGTTCCAGATCGATGCGGCTCTGGGAGCTCGTGCTGTCCTCGTGGCGAGACGTCACCGGGGAGAGTAAAATTAAACCAACGGACGGACTAGTCGTCCTGTTTGGAGACCGTAGCGGTACTTGGCTTGATGAGGCTGAACAAGCAGAATTTGCCGGCCTTGAGGAACCTTTTGCGGTCATCCACAAAATCACACTCCACACGATCCTACAGGAGCGTAACAGGGATGCGGCACCCAAAGCCAAACAGAGACGCTCACCTACGGTCCTGTTTCAAAAAGTTCAACACGTTGTACAGCGCGTTGCGAGTTACCGATGGGGTCAGGCCCGACGGCAGCAACCATTCGATCAGGGACACGCAATGGCCGCCTTCCGTAAACGTTGGGAAGCGCCGGGGATTGCGGTGATCGGTGCCGATGAGCAAGCGATCACCATTATCCTCTTCATGCGCAAAGAGGTGCGCGAACAGTGGCATCGAAGCTCGAAAGGCACTGGCCACTACCGCAGCCAACAACACGCGCCACCGGCGGACCTCCCCCCACTGACGATTTCCATCTTCTCAGATGGCTCAGCTCTGCCACGCAAGATCGGCCAGCCCGCGCCGCCCGCGGGCTACGGTGTGGTTGCAGTGGAAGGCGCCAGCCTTGACGCCATAAACCACGCGAGTGGACGTGCCCTCTTCTACATGTGCGGCCGCGTTCCCCCGGGAGGCGTGGCGACGGCTCGCCTCAAGACCACCACCAATAACCTCGCCGAACTCATGGCATTTACTCGTGGACTCATCTGGGCCAACTGCCACGCGATCGCACAAATACCCACCATGAGCCGTACACGCCCTGTGTGCATGCGCTACGACTCCACGTACGCTGCTATGATCGCATCTGGCGTCTGGCGCGCCAAAAAACACAAGGAAATGGCCGCGGAAGCGCAACGAGCAT
>CALGTP010000614.1 GCA_937902105.1 uncultured Actinomycetes bacterium | reverse complement strand
CTCAACGATCGTCGCCCTGAAATTCACCTGTTCTTGATCCATTTTGATACTCATAAGGGGGTTAGAAAGTTATTCCAATTGAATTATGTGCACTTATGGTCCTCACAAATGGCAACCACTTGGTCCGTCCTGGGTTAAGCGAAGGTCTGTTCATCAGGATTGCATCTCGAATCACAAAGTTCCCTCAGGATATGATAGATTACCTGTATGCAATCTACCAGGATATGGTTCTTCGAGCAATCTTCACTAGACGTGCAGAAATCTTGTCTTTTAGGACTCTTAGACCTATACGAGATACCTATGAAGTATTTGGAGATTCCGATGAAGATCAACAATGGAAGATGAACCTAGACAACAGGACCTGGCGATTCTACGGACCGGGCCTTTAACTTATCCATACTTCACTTTTTCCTATTAATAGAGTATGCTATGCTACGGTCGGCACAGCAATTTCGCTTTTCACAGGAGCCTGATTGGCTTTGCGCGAAGCCTGTACAAAACGGACAGGTGAGAACACCGAGCGAGTTTTCGGGAGTGGTTTCACGCGAGGAGCCCGCAGCGCGCACATGCATTGAAACGCGACGCAAGGACGTCGGTTACCAAATCTATTCAACTGGAACGTACGAACCGACTTTTGTCGTTGCGCCGATTCAAGGAACTGTTCCTACTGCGTCTGCGTTCTTTTTTCTGAGGGATGAGTATCCGGACTCCTCCAAACCGACTCCACCGAATCGATACTTCAAATGAAAAAGAACTTTGTGAACTGGAAGGACTTTGACGCGAACTACCTGCAGTTCTCGATCGGCAGTCAGCAGCAGAATGGCAAGCACCACGTGAACATGTTCGTTGGGCCCGATGCATCGGAGGTCGCGCTCTTGACACCGGCATGTGTGACCCTGTGGCCACGTGTCACGGGCGATGGCAACTTTGGGACGATGTGGGGCCCGGCCGAGGTCAAGCAGGCCAAGTTCACAATCGATTTGACGAGCTCGCCTGTCGGCGATACGACGAACAGCAACTTCGAGACCTTCCAGGCGATCATGGAGGCGATTGACGACCGTCTCTTGAGCTTCGTGCACGACAACCAATGGAAGGTCCTGAAGCGCAACAACCTCTCGCGAGATGAGGTGCGTGTCCTGCAGATCCGCAGTGTCAAGGACCGTACCGACAAGTGCACGGGTCGCGTGCTGTACAAGAACGTCATGCTCTCGATCTCGAAGTTTGCGAAGAGCTTCGAGCGCAAGATCAACGTGTGCGACCACACGGGCAAGGTGCTCCCAGAGGGCACTGTTTCGCCTGGTGACGTCGTCGCGGTCACGATGTACGCGAACCAGGTGTACACTGGCGTTGGTGGCGACAAGTTCGGGATCCAATGGGGGCTCCAGGACGTACAGATCGTCTGCCAACGCTCGTGCCTTCCACAGGCACAGGATGTGGCTGTCTTCGGTGTCGCGCAATATGACTACGCACATGCGTACGTCAATGCGTGCGAAGAGGAGCCGATGCCCTAGCGGGTATGCATCCACGGTAAATAATATAATAATATAGACTGTGCGGGAGCGCAATCTTCTAGGCTACATCACGAAGAGAAGAAATGCCCCGCAACGACGCCAATAAAGAAAACGAGGACCCGAATCCTTCGCGCGTCAAGAAACCGGCAAGCCTGGAAGACCCAACGTCCAGGCCTGATAACGGATTACCATCAACAAAAGCGAAAACCTATGGCAAACATGAAACGATGCCTGTGCTCGTGACCGACTTGTACAAGAACGTCGAACTCCCGATCCTTGATGAATTTGACCCATCGGACATTAAGATGGACGGTACAATCGTCGCTGTCGGAAAGCGCCGTACTGGTAAGACCTGGGTGTTCCGTAATCTCATGTACCTGATGAAGGATAAGTTTAAGGCGGGGATTGTCATTAGTCAGACCGATGAGCTTAACCATTTTTGGCGGGAATACGTCCCAGAAAAGTACATTTACAAGAAATACGACCCCTTGATTCTCGAGGCTGTCTTCCGTCGACAGAAGAGGATTATCAACGATAAGAGCCTCACTGATGAAGAAAAGGAGGTCGAAGCACCCTTTTTTATCCTGCTTGACGATGTGATCTCCGACCAGCGCCTGAGGTATGACGAGGCACTCATCGAGCTCTTCGTCGCTGGGCGACACTACAAGCTGTTCATTCTCATTACGACACAGTATGCAAAGGCGATTACACCAGTACTACGTGGTAATACTGACTACTGCTTCATGATGAAGTGCATTCAACAGAAACAGCTCGAGTCGCTCTGGGAAGACTTTGGGAGCTTTGTAACGAAAACCGCCTTTGCACTGATTCTCGAGGAAACCACAGAGGATAACGAATGCCTAGTCGTC
>CALGTP010000613.1 GCA_937902105.1 uncultured Actinomycetes bacterium | reverse complement strand
AGCCTTGGCATGATCTTATGCAAAAATGGAACCTGCTTCTGCACAACCCCAGACTTCACGGCAGTCAGGTGCAAAAAGTTTGGCTGCCCATGCGGCGAAAAAAAGTAGAAATCCAACTTGGTTCAACCAGACACGATCCGGGAACTGCGCGAGCCATAGATGTGGCAGTAAGCACCCGGGATGTGGCAGTCGCAATGACTATCCACAATTCCCTCCACTGCCACAAGGGGGCCAAATGTGGTTGGCCAGACTGTTTGGAATTTGCAGGCGGGGACCACTTCTTCCTGGAATTGGAACTCTCTTTTGTCCCTGTGCGCTCTGCTGAGCCGGCCCTTCCCCGGTTCCCTGGGGCTTGGGGCCAGATCCAAAGGTGGGCTGCTGCCCTAAGCCAGGGTGAAGGCTGTCTCACTCAGTTAGCGCAGCTCTGCGACATTGTGCACCGCTTGCGAGTTGGTAAGCCAGAGATGCGCCTTCTGCAGCAATGGCTTATTGACTGCTGTGCGTGGTTTCATGTGTGCACAGCCGGAGTGGTGAGGGATGGTTGGGTGCAGCCGTGCCCAGCTGACACAGAGCATGTGGTGTCCCATCACTGGGTTTGTGGTAATCCACAAACATGCGAGTCGGCTCGCAGCACTGACAATAGTGGTGACCTGGCGGCGCGTTTGAAGGCGGTGCTGCGAAATGAAGGTGTGGGTCAAAGCTTGCTCATGAAGTGCTACAAATGGCTGAAGCCAGTTCTCCCCGCTGCAGCAAGCAACATGATGCAAGGTGAGGTTACGCTCTCAGCTCAGGCAACTCATGAGGGTTGGCAGGAAAGCGTTCTCTCGCAAACCAGCTGGGAAACTCCATGGTCCTGGACTGCTCACAATGCTATCTCTCGGCACTATGCTGAGTTATGTCAACGCTTTCAGTGCGGCCTTGGGGGAGGAAAGCACGACTCAGAGATCACACACCTTGAAGTGATGCAGCTGCTGAATGGCCTGGACTCCTCGTCTAGCGTTCCGCCTGACTTAGTGTCGAGGGCAGCATATCTGTGCGGCAACCGGGCGTTCAATATTGCTACCTGGAAGCTTCTCAGAATCACAGGGCCTGGAGCGGCGGCCTATCGGCCCAGGCTGTGGAGATGGGCGGTCATGATGACGCTGTACAAGAAGGGTTGCCCACTCCTTTTTGACAGCTTTCGCAAAATCTTCATCAAATCTCAGATTGGCCTGCTCCAGGAGAAACTTCTGAGCGAACGCCTGTTTGCTGATGTATTCTGCGACTTGACAGAGGGGCAATCCGGTTTCTGGCTGGGCGTAGAAGAACCGCAACTGCTGCTCCTCGAGTTAGTAGCCCTGGCTAGAGCACAAAACCGCTCCCTTTGGGCTGTTTTTGGGGATTTCAAAAAAGCGTTTCCGAAAACCTGGAGGCAACTTGCATGCTGTATAGTGGCGGACCGCCGCCTAGTACAAGATGGTGCTTTCGTTTTACTTGCTTCAATCATGGAACAGGACTGCCTTCACATTTGGCACTCTGGCACCTCATGTGTTGTAATTCGGCAGGGTATGCCTGAAGGCGGCACGTTGGGCAACTTGCTGTACACTTCGGTTCCGGACACCCTGGTTAAGCGGCTCTTGGCAGCTGGACATGGTATTGGCTTGGGTGTCACGCTGCCTGCTTGCTGGGAAGGGTTTGCATGGTCTGGTACTGGCACGCCCGACATGTCTCTTGCCTTTGACCTGGCCGTGCGGCTGCAGCGTGGGCTCCCGTTGCCTACTGCCGCTGATCTTTCTGGGAACAGTGCTCTGGAGGCCACGGCTCTCAAGGCGCTGGACCTAGCGGCTCCCCGGCGCATCGTAGCAGTTTTGCATTGTGACGACCCTGTTTTCTTAGCTTCCAGCAAGGGGGAGGCCGACGCCATGCTCGCCATGCTAACAGAATGGTGCTGGGAAACCAAGGCGGAGTTTCACATCGGCACCGACAAGACTGTGGCCATGGTGATGAGTGGCACGCTCATGGGCTCAACTGAAGCCTCCTTGCGCCCGTTGTGCCTGCCGCAAAAATGTCGCCGGAGTGCTGGCTCCGGCCAACCTCTGGTGTT
>CALGTP010000612.1 GCA_937902105.1 uncultured Actinomycetes bacterium | reverse complement strand
CGCCTCTGAGAGCCTAGGCATCCCCCGTGCGCCCTTAATCACTTACTTCTACTTATTACAACACTAACTCTCGTTAGTGTCCTCGTTACAGTTTCTACTTCAATATGTCAATGAACTTTATTCGCCTGATGCGAATAATGTGGAGGATAACGGATTCGAACCGTTGACCCCCTGCGTGCAAGGCAGGTGCTCTAGCCAGCTGAGCTAATCCCCCGTAATTTTATTTTGAAAGCAGGTCTCGAACTTTATCAAAACCTGTAAGCTAAATTCTTTTCCTCGTAGGATTCGAACCGTTGACTCTCCCGTCCCGTATTTACTTCGGGACGGGATGCTCCCCGAAATGCTTCGGGGCAGGCCTACCAGCTGAGCTAATCCCCCGTAATTTTTGTCAAATTAGATTTCGAACTTTTTCAAAATCAGAACATTTTCAAGACCAATCCCCTCTTCGCAACAAAACCAGTTAAACTGGTTTAGAGGTAAGCGGAGCAGATTGAATGAGTGAATTGTGGGCTTGCGTGGACTCGAACCACGGACCTCTACATTATCAGTGTAGCGCTCTAACCACCTGAGCTACAAGCCCAACTCTTAATGATTTGAAGTGTGTAAGGCCCCTGAGTGAGGCTTCTGTTTCCAGAAAGGAGGTGTTCCAGCCGCACCTTCCGGTACGGCTACCTTGTTACGACTTAGCCCTAGTTACCAGTTTTACCCTAGGCAGCTCCTTGCGGTCACCGACTTCAGGCACCCCCAGCTTCCATGGCTTGACGGGCGGTGTGTACAAGGCCCGGGAACGTATTCACCGCGCCATGGCTGATGCGCGATTACTAGCGATTCCAGCTTCATGAGGTCGAGTTGCAGACCTCAATCCGAACTGAGACGCACTTTTAGAGGTTGGCTTACCGTTACCGGCTTGCGACCCGCTGTATGCGCCATTGTAGCACGTGTGTCGCCCTGGGCGTAAGGGCCATGATGACTTGACGTCGTCCCCTCCTTCCTCTCTGCTTGCGCAGGCAGTCTGTCTAGAGTCCCCACCTTTACGTGCTGGCAACTAAACATAGGGGTTGCGCTCGTTGCGGGACTTAACCCAACACCTCACGGCACGAGCTGACGACAGCCATGCAGCACCTTGCAGATTGTCCGAAGACTGACATGTTTCCACATCATGCAATCTGCATTTAAGCCCTGGTAAGGTTCCTCGCGTATCATCGAATTAAACCACATGCTCCACCGCTTGTGCGGGCCCCCGTCAATTCCTTTGAGTTTCACCGTTGCCGGCGTACTCCCCAGGTGGATTACTTAACGCTTTCGCTTGGCCGCTACAGCATACACCATAACAGCGAGTAATCATCGTTTACGGTGTGGACTACCAGGGTATCTAATCCTGTTCGATCCCCACACTTTCGTGCCTCAGCGTCAGTTGTTGGCCAGTACAATGCCTTCGCTATCGGTGTTCCTGATGGTATCTATGCATTTCACCGCTACACCATCAATTCCATGTACCCCTCCAACACTCAAGCTAAACAGTATCAACGGCACTGCTCCGGTTAAGCCGAAGTCTTTCACCGCTGACTTATTCAGCCGCCTACGCACCCTTTAAACCCAATAAATCCGGACAACGCTTGCACCCTCCGTATTACCGCGGCTGCTGGCACGGAGTTAGCCGGTGCTTATTCATCTGGTACCGGCAATTTTCCACGCATGGACTTTTTCTTCCCAGATAAAAGCAGTTTACAACCCAGAGGGCCGTCTTCCTGCACGCGGCATGGCTGGGTCAGTCTTGCGACCATTGCCCAATATTCCCTACTGCTGCCTCCCGTAGGAGTCTGGCCCGTATCTCAGTGCCAGTGTGGGGGACCTTCCTCTCAGAACCCCTACTGATCGTCGCCTTGGTGGGCCGTTACCCCGCCAACTAGCTAATCAGACGCATGCCCATCTTTTACCGATAAATCTTTAAACTAAAAACCATTCGATTCTTAGGTACCATGGGGTATTAATCCAGATTTCTCCGGGCTATCCCCCAGTAAAAGGTAGGTTGCATACGCGTTACGCACCCGTGCGCCGCTCTAGGTCAAGTATTACTACTCAACTTGCCGCTCGACTTGCATGTATTAGGCCTGCCGCTAGCGTTCATCCTGAGCCAGGATCAAACTCTCCATTGTATGTTGTCTATTATTATAAGTCAGTCTACAGGTAAAGCATACCCATAAACCACCCCATTCTCAGGTTAATCTTTTTTGCCTTACATCACTTCAAAGAACTTGCTTCCAAACATTTTTGGAACACGTACATTTTTAGAACTTAACACCCTAAAAACATCCAATTTTTCTCCCGTTCCTTCCGAACAGGGTTGCAAAGGTAACAGCCTTTCACTCCACAACAAGAGATTCGCTAAAATAAATTTAATAAATCCCTCAACTAAGAATCCGCAAATTTCTCAGCTACAACTACCGAACAGAGAAATTTAGCCCCTTTTGGGAGTGCAAAGATG
>CALGTP010000611.1 GCA_937902105.1 uncultured Actinomycetes bacterium | reverse complement strand
ACTGGGGCTAAGTCGTAACAAGGTAGCCGTACCGGAAGGTGCGGCTGGAATACCTCCTTTTAGAGATCGCTAAACCGCTATTGTTTCCAAATACTTTCAATATAATTATTGATTGTTTCGCAAGAAATGATCATATTCTCGTGAGAGAAATAGTTCTTTAATTAAATTTAAAGTTGGCCCGTTCAGACCCGTAGCTCAGTTGGTTAGAGCGCTACACTGATAATGTAGAGGTCACCAGTTCAACTCTGGTCGGGTCTACTAAATAAATTTTCTTGGGGGGTTAGCTCAGTTGGCTAGAGCATCTGCCTTGCACGCAGAGGGTCATCGGTTCGACTCCGATATCCTCCACAACTAGTGAGAGGGTGTCCGGAACACGAAGGATAACCTCAACTTAAATTTAGTTCTTTCGAGTGGTTTTTAAGATGTGATTTGTTCAGGCAAATCATTTGGTTCAAGTCCAACACATCTACAGGTTTCAAATTTATTTGAAATTAGCTCTTTGACATATTGGAAATGTGAAATCAATAACAGAAAAGGTTTTTGTGCATATGCAAGCACTTAAACTTATAATTTTTTTAAAGCAATTAAGGGCGTATGGTGGATGCCTTGGGTCTGAGAGGCGATGAAGGACGTGGTAAGCTGCGATAAGCTTCGGGGAGCTGCACACGAGCGTTATATCCGAAGATTTCCGAATGGGACAACCTAATATACTGAAGGTATATTACTCGAAAGAGAGCCAACTCCGTGAACTGAAACATCTAAGTAGCGGAAGGAAAAGAAAACAATAGTGATTCCCTGAGTAGTGGCGAGCGAAAAGGGACAAGCCCAAACCGAATCCGCTTGCGGGTTCGGGGTTATAGGACTGCATTTAGAAACTAATGTCAAGCTGAATCATCTGGAAAGATGGGCCATAGCAGGTGATAGCCCTGTAAGCACAAATCATTAGGGACGAGCAGTATCCTGAGTAATGCGGGACCGGAGGAATCTTGCATGAATTTGTCAGCACCATCTGATAAGGCTAAATACTCCTCAGACACCGATAGTGAACCAGTACCGTAAGGGAAAGGTGAAAAGCACCCCGAACAGGGGAGTGAAATAGTACCTGAAACCGTACGCCTACAAGCGGTCGAAGCCAGCAATGGTGACGGCGTGCCTTTTGCATAATGAACCTACGAGTTACTCCTCACTGGCGAGGTTAAGTTCTTATTTAACGGAGCCGAAGCGAAAGCGAGTCCAAATAGGGCGATTAGTCAGTGGGGGTAGACGCGAAACTTTGTGATCTATCCATGGGCAGGTTGAAGGTGTAGTAACATACACTGGAGGACCGAACTCGTTGACGTTGAAAAGTCTTGAGATGACCTGTGGATAGGGGTGAAAGGCCAATCAAACTGAGAGATAGCTCGTTCTCCCCGAAATGTTTTTAGGAACAGCCTTGGCTAAAGAAGTATGATAGAGGTAGAGCTACTGATTGGGCTAGGGGGCTTCATCGCCTACCAAACCCTGACAAACTCCGAATGCTATCATATATCGCCGGGAGTGAGGCTGTGGGCGCTAAGGTCCATGGCCGAGAGGGAAATAACCCAGATTAGCATCTAAGGTCCCCAATACGTGGTTAAGTTGATCAAACGAGGTGGGATTTCTATAACAGCCAGGATGTTGGCTTGGAAGCAGCCATTCATTTAAAGAGTGCGTAACAGCTCACTGGTCGAGAGATCCTGCACGGAAAATAATCGGGCATCAAACTATGAACCGAAGTTCTAGATTCAATATTTATTTATTGAGTGGTAGGGGAGCATTGAAATCTGCATCGAAGGTGTGGCGCGAGCCATGCTGGAGCGATTTCAAAAGAAAATGTAGGTATAAGTAACGATAAAAGTAGTGAAAAACTACTTCGCCGAAAGTCTAAGGTTTCCTGATCAACGTTAATCGGATCAGGGTTAGTCTGGTCCTTAGGAAAACCCGAAAGGGGCATCTGATGGAAAGCTAGTTAATATTCTAGCACCTACTATGCATTAAAAGTGACGCAGGGACGTGGTTGTTACGAACAGACGGATGTTCGTTGAGTGGAACCTTCGGGGGAAGCGAAACAATAAAATCCCTGCCAAGAAAAGCGAGCATAGCAGCCAGTACCGGAATCCGACACAGGTAGACGGGATGAGTATTCTAAGGCGCTCGGGTGAGCCGCGGAGAAGGAACTAGGCAAATTAATGCTGTAACTTCGGGATAAAGCATACCGCAGTGATGCGGTCACAGTAAATAGGTACAACCAACTGTTTAACAAAAACACAGGGCCCTGCAAAAACGTAAGTTGACGTATAGAGCCTGAAACCTGCCCGGTGCTGGAAGGTTAAGGAAGGGTGTTCGTCGCAAGACAAAGCTCCTGACTGAAGCCCCAGTAAACGGCGGCCGTAACTATAACGGTCCTAAGGTAGCGAAATTCCTTGTCGGGTAAGTTCCGACCTGCACGAATGGTGTAACGATCTGG
>CALGTP010000610.1 GCA_937902105.1 uncultured Actinomycetes bacterium | reverse complement strand
AGACAAGAAAAACACAAAAACGAAAAAACAAGACGAAACGAAACTAGACACTATTAATTACAATTAAAACAGGCAACACGAAACGACACAAGAGGAAAGAAAAAGAGGACGGCGACGACAAATCATCATGAAATTCGGCCCTAACCTCTCCAACCCGGCTCCTCTCACGCTCACCTCTTGCAGAGCACTTCCCGTTTGGGTGGTCCTAGCGGTCCAACCCCCAAACTCAAACTCCAATATTTGGAAAGTTCCGTGAGAACAGGGCCCCAGACAAGACCTGGCAAGTGTCAGCTACCAGAACGCAGAACGCCATACATAATTAGTCAATATCGGAAGGCTAGCTAGCTAGATTGCCGTGAACCCAAGCCTTTAAACAAAAACTAACCAAGCGCTAAAGGTTTCACTTATAAAACAATTGTTGGACTTATGTTTGACCACAAGGGCCGTAAATTTCGCAGCTCATACCACATTCCATCAATGATGGCAATACTGGCAGCAGCAACAACGGACACCAGCAGCGAGGACTTGGCCTGTAATAAAAATCACGCATCATTGCCAAGGTCACCGTCTACTTCCTCATAGACCAGATACCGGCATGGGTCGCAAAGGAACCTGGAGTCGGGAACGGTGACCACATGTTCTCTTGATTTCTGATGACTGTCGCCTTGTACTACTTGTATTCATTGTGTTGACTCACGCTGTTATTGAGACTGATTGATGTCGTGCGGAATCATGCAGCAGACCAACCCTCTCTCGTGTATGAAGAAATAGATTTAGCAGCAATGACATAAAACATGATTATTGTTCGTGCCAGCCAAGACACATTCAGCCACTGAAGGATATTTGTCGTAACAAAGGTGAATCAATAATCAACATCAGTGTTGTAAGATACGGGTAGTTATGAAAATCGATGAATAAGAATTGGTTTGCGTTCGAATTACTAATCCAACAGTGTAGAAAGCAAAGTGCCCCACTCCACTCCAAACAACACAATTCAGTATTCAAGTCAGGGAGTCAAGACAAGACGTAAAGTTTCGGATGGGATGTGTACACAACGTGTGTTTGATTGACAGCATGCATGAATATGCATCTTTCTACTTTTATGCTTTGTGTGGTACGCACCATATGCCACACACATATCCTGAATGTACTTACTGCGGTGCATGCTTACATCATGCACATAATGCACATATCATGTACGTCAGCTTTATCAGCACACTTAAGACAGACATGTTGTAAGTTTCCCGACATCTAAACAGAGGCAAAGGTCCGGGCCTGAAAGAGAAGACAGTTGATGTCGAACCTGCAAACACGTCCGAAATGTCGAGATCGTCCGGCCATTCAATGCCTACATCATTAATTAGCGCTGCGACCTTGCGACCACACGACGGGTGGAGTCGTTCTAGACACAGCGGGCACAAAACTGCAATTTCAATTAGCTCGTCTGAACAATATGAACAAGGCTCTGAAGACCCTCCTAAATGTCCACTGGATTGAGAATCGGTTCTTAGCAAACTAGCTTTCCACATTGCATGTAGTTTCAAAGCCCACGCAGGAACATTTGGCCGCTGACTGCCCCGCCTCCCACGATCCCTGGCCATGTTCACACCTATTGAAGGATGTACGACTTCTGCATGTCGATAATCCCTGGCGTCTTTCAATGCACCAACACACACAATACACTTAACTCTGTTTTCGCTGTCAAGTTGTACCGGGCGTCCCTTTATTCCAGCGATGGCCCAGTTAACAAAAAACACAGATGTGCCTGACATTTCTGAATCTTGACCATCATTGCCACCGCTGTCTAATTCTCCTTCCATGTGGTTGGTCCCCATAATGTTCCCACAAAGTATAGAAAGTTCAGCATCGCTGCCCACAGTTTTCATTTGTAGATCATTGTGTCTGATCTTCAGCGCACGTAATGAATCAAAGCAGTGTTGGCACCATGTTTTTACAAATTGTTCCGTGTCATCTTTACTAACCACAGACCTGACATCATGATCATTCCCGTCACCACATATACCATTGCCAAGCAAACCGTGTAAGTTTAGAGCAGCCTCGACTGCTGCATCCTCAGGGTCCATACCTGCATCGATGAGCTCCATGATATCGTTTCGCAGGGCATCCTCGGAAACATCAACGCCCTTCGCAACGGCCTCCTTGGTTTTGCAGTACGGTGCAGCGATAGGGCAGGAGACAAACACTTACGACTACTAGCATCAATGAGCCGTCGCAAATAATTATAGTTGTATCGGACCTAGCTCACTTAAACAGCTACACTACCTCTTTCGTTACCACCAATGCACGAACTCAACGAACAAGTGAAGTGAACAAGTCAAAGCCAAACTCCTGCTAAAATGCCGGGCGTCTTTGTAAACTGATTCAGCCACTCGCCTCGCAGCTAAAGTGCCAGCTTCCTGGTCAAATACTTCATCCTCACACTCTTCATTGTCTGCTAAGTCATCATCAACACCATCACCGTCAGGGCTAAAGCCAAATGATGAATTGACCAACGATTTTACTAAATAAGCCTCTGCAGAAAAATCAGAAACCACTTTACCAAACTCTGCTTCTTCCTTCTCCAATAATTCAAGCAATTCTGTGAGATCATCGCCCACAATAGTTCCACCACCATCTTGCTCCGGGAGGGCGACATCACCTTCACCATGTTCATCATCATCATCGCCCGCGTCGCCCTCCAAATCAGAAGACTCCGGCTCAGAGCCAGAACGATCATCAGCGGAGTCTGAGTTAGCGGCAGCAGCGTCTGTCTTGTCTGTTTTGTTTGGCATTGTTCCCTTCAGGAACTTTTTCAGCTGCAGGCTCGGCATATTCAGTATCTCTACCTGGGGTATGGTGTGGTTGGCGCTGTTTGGTAGCCCGCTAAACCACCCCTTAAAATGAGAATCAAAGAGCCACCGTTTTAAAAACATATCAGCAACATATTTCTATCACGACCTACTTGCGCAAACAATTGATACTCGACAATTGACAACCGCTGTAAGGCTGCAAGGTTTTAGCTTGGTAACTTGACCACCCCTAGTCCTTAGAACTAATAACCCTAGAACAGTTAAGATGTCAGAGCACCAAGTTAATTCACAGTAGAACACATACAAGTTTGACTTCCCGCAACCCAAGCCTGGCAGGCATCATCCGGCCTTGCAGTCGCAGCCAGTCGGTAAGGATTCGGATCAGCTATATCCACTTGATGAGTTGTCACTGCGTCCCAAGACAAAGGCACAAGAAACATCGCCAAACTCGACACTCCTCCATTATTGAGTCTGTTGTAGATCTCTACGAACAGTTCCGACGCTGTCACGAACGTCCATGGTTTCAAGGGCTCCGGATGATGTTCATCTCTCCAGGTTCCTCTTAGAAACCGCACTGTTAAGTTAACAGCTTCGCACTGAAAAAACATGTCGTCGCCAGTGTGAAGCTTCAAACTAGAAGCCGAAGTTTGCTGTTGACTTTGTTCACTGAAGCAGATTGCTGCCATCGTAGGCTGCGCGATCGAAGTGGTAGTTTTAATAAACTCCTTGAGTTTTTTATTTGCGGCTGCAGCCCAAACTTTTCCGGTGTTGACCTTTGGCGGCCGTGAAGCTGGATCTATCAATGGCATCCACTGTTTGACCATCTCTTTCGTCGGGACGTATGATGGAATCTCCGGTGCGTCCCATCTTGCATCCGCGCTCATGACAGGGCCAGCCTCGTCCCAAGATTCCAAACATGAATTGGCCACAGCCGTTGCAAGAGGCCGGATTGCAGACCATTTCAAGTCTGTTCTGTTAGCGCTCTTCTTTGATTGCAAATGCAACAGAACAGCACGTGCCACACCGAGTGCGTATTTAAGAGTGAGCCGCGAAGAGATTAATTCCAGAGTGCTTGACGGAGCTCTATCGCCGAACAAGGTCAGCATTTTGTTCAATCGTTCGTTTTCGCGCACATCCGCGCGCCAGAGTCGACGGATGGCTCGAATGGTGACAAAGAGTTTCAAACCAATGTACCCTGTAGCTGCAGCCAACTCAAAATCTTCCCTGAAATACGATACCATTTTTCGTGTGCTCAAGTCAAGCTTGGACACGTTTGCAAGTACCTCCTGTGCGACTAGTCTTCGTTCTGAGCATTTCAGGTCGTGCCGGATTCTCCCCATTTTCATCAATTTTAGCGGAAACGAATTCAGTGGGCACAGAATTCGTCGTTCGAATGATGAAGCATTGTGGAATAGCATGGCAGCGCTCAGCGCCGTAATGAACTGACGATCCTCTTGCGCAGCAGGGTGCATACCATCCAAGATGTTCTTCACATAACTGGCACCATGCTCAAACAAAATAACAAACTCATTGAAAATTTCAGAAGCTTTCCCATCTACAAGTCGAGCAAGGTGGCCTCCATGTCTGTCAAAATCGTCTGGATCAAGTCTGTGCTTCAGGAAAGCCTTACTTCTCAAGTTGCCGACGTGAGCTGCTACACATGCAATCTTCATTCATACGTGTTGTCCAGGTCTGATTGGTCGTTGACAAAAATTGGTCGTTGATTCGACGACGAAAACTCGATTATGTTTGTTCAATTGGGGTGTCGCCCTAAGACTTTGAACAAACAACTACACACCGTATCCTATGTCATTATAACACGTTCAGGCTCCAAATTCCAAAGTCACTATTAACTCAACACAATCCGGATTCCGGATATAGAAACACGCAAACACGTCAAGTTGAATTGAACGACTGTCAAAGAAATGTTTGCTGAGAGCTGAGAGCTAACAGAATACAAGGAACTGAGAGATGAAGCACGGGAGCCCTTGTGCAGCGCATGACACGAGCAGTGGCCCACCACAAAACATCTGCTGAGCATGCAAAAGTTTGCTTTCTATATTTCCCCATCTTGGCCGTGTGTTGCTTTGTGGCCTCGACTGCAAGATCATCTACTGCCATGGTCTGCGAAGCCTGCGCTGTTGCTTTGGCCTTGGCCTTTGCTTTGGCCTTGGCACTGGCGTGGCTTATCGGCACCTCCGCATTCGCTGTAGAACTTGAACTGGAAGCTCCACAGCCGCCGCTGTTGCCACTACTGCCGCAACCGCTGATAACAGAATCTCCATATTTACCAGCAAGTTGTAGTTCGATATCGATCACCACATTTGGAGCCTTTTTCATCAAAACGTACCTGAGCACAGGATGCATCATAGGCTGCCCGCCGATCTCTTCAAGTCGAGATTCGAGCCCATCAACCGAATTCCATCGGCCTGAGCAGCATGTCGGGAACAACTTCTTAGCACAAGCCATTGCACTCGCTTCTTTGTGTATGGACACCCAAGCCTGAAACACATCCTTGCACAGATCACGGACTGTGTGCGAGAACATTGCAATCGAGCTGTAGTATTTCCATGACCGGCCATGCCTTTTCAATAAGATATCCACTTTTTTCAATCCTTCCAGGGGCAGCGTGAACGAATGTATTTTTGAAAATCCAACAAAACATTACTCAACTCGATTTGAGCTTGAACCTACCTTGAACACTAGTTTGGGGATTTACTGGATGTTAAGTTGTTTAAACTGCCACGACGCCATGGACCATAGGGCACAATGTGTGTTTAGTATTTCTCTGCATTTGTGTAGGTACACAACACGTAACACACGCAGCTGTGTTTTCATATTGCCTTATATGCTAGCTAGCTTTAATTGTATGTCGCTGCTACACTGCTACACCACCAAATTACATATTTGTCCGGAAATGCCTCCAAGTGCTATAAGTTGCCCGGCATGCTCAAAGCAATCAGATTGAAGAAAAACTACAAGCTTGGAGTTCCTGAGGTACACGTGGACAATCTTCTTGTTGTACTTTTCGTTGGGCCCTTTGTCTGTAGCTGAGCAGTATAAGTGTATGCCTTTCAACTTGGATTTGGACCTTAATACGCGTTTCAATGGATGCTCAACAGCACATGTGTGAGACAGTTTTATCGAACAAGCAAGAGTAAATCATTTACGG
>CALGTP010000609.1 GCA_937902105.1 uncultured Actinomycetes bacterium | reverse complement strand
ATGCTTGATAGCAACACCGTGGAATCTGCAAGAGCAGAGCACCTCCGAAGACAGTTCGCAGAAACAGGAAGTCACATCATTGGAATCCAGGAAACCAGGGACAGATGTGAAAGGGCATTTTGCACGTCCTCACATGCGGTGTTCAATGCGGCCGCCGATAAACATGGCAACTTCGGGTGTGCATTATGGTTAGACACCGAAACGCCTTTCGCAGAGATAGAAGGCAAGCCCTGCCACTTCACTTTCAACGACGTCACGGTCCTGGATAGCAGCTGCACTTTCCTGTTAGTGGCGATTGCCAATCCGGCCATCCAGTTCGACGTGCTTGTTGCGCATTCTCCCCACTCAGCCAAGCCTCTCGAAGACATTGTTCAGTGGTGGGAAAATTTGGGACGTGTAGTGGCGAAACGCAAGGGCACCAGACCGCTTGTCTTGTGCATTGATGCCAATGCCACTATGGGTGAACAGACCTCTGTGTCGGTAGGAGAACATGCACAGGAAAAGGAAAACACCATTTCAGGGCATTTCCACAATTTCCTACTTACCCATTTTTTGTTCATTCCAGCCACCTTCGAGCAGTACCAGTCAGGTGCCAACACAACATGGACGCACCCTACAGGCCATGTCCAGAGAATCGACTACATCGGCATCCCTGCTTGCTGGAAGCACGGTGTCAATTCTGCTTGGATAGATCTCGATACAGACATTGGTGGGGACGAGCGTGACCAAGACCACAGGCCGGCAGTTGTCTCCCTCACACTGGAAACTGCAGCCGATCATGAGTATGCCCAGTGCAGGCACGAAAGGAACGCCTTCAACCGGTCTACCATGAAAGACCCAGGACAAATAGCCGGTTTCATCAGTGAAATTTCCTTTATTGTGGCAAACGGTGCAATACCATGGGGTTTGGACGTACATAGGCATGCCATCGCCCTGCAGTCGTGCATTCGCAACCTTACAGCCAAGTACTTCCCCAAGACAGCGGCCACAAAAAAGGCCGATTACATAACAGAAGACACGTGGCAGCAGCTGCAGATACGCAAAAATCTGCGCAAAGTCGTCCGCTTCATACAAAGGCAGTTCCATTTGCAGACCATGCGCCCTTTCTTCCAGGCGTGGGCCGGAAGCAAAGGAAATCATGCAGCAGGGCAACGCAGACCTGAAGAGGACTACGACGCAGTGCAAATGTGTTTTGCCGTCATCAACTTCAGGGGCCAAGCCAGATACGTCAAAGAGCGCATCATCGAAGATAAGGCAAAATTCCTGGAGCAGTTAGCAGCCAGAGTAGGGAATGCTGCGCACCATGCTACACTGACGCAAGTTTACCACGCGCTAAAGCCCTTTCGAGGCACAGGGCTGGCAGCAAAAACCAAGTTCCGCCAACTCCCTGCCCTAAAATTGTTGGATGGAAGCTTTGCGGAAACGTACCTGCAGACCAGACAAACGTGGCAGAAGCACTTTGCAGATATCGAGGCGGGGCAGAGCACAACTTTGGAATTGCTTGCAAAAGAAACGGTTGAGAGGCAAAACAACAAAGCATTTTTCAACGTGCCACCAGACTTCTCCAATGTGCCCACTCTGATGGAAATCGAGAAGGCAATCAGAGCGACCAAAACTGGAAAGGCAACGGGGGAAGATATGGTGCCTGCCGAAATCTACCGATTGGACCCGCCCCTTTTCGCACGTTTGCTCCACCCACTTGCAGCTAAGATCAGTCTTCGATCGCAGGCCCCGATTACATTGCAAGGAGGACTGCAGCAATAATTTTACAAGGGTAAAGGACCCATCACAGAGTGTGGCAGTAGCCGAGGCATCTTGATTTCGGACCAAATCGGTAAAATCATGCGCAAGCCCATGCGGGCGAGGCTGGAACCTTACATTGAAGGGTACTTTGACGACCTCCAACTGGGAGGTAGAAAGCACAATGCGTGTGACTTTGCAGCGCACCTTGTGAGAGAATACCAGCAGTATGCGGCGAATATGTCCCTGTCGAGTGGGCTATTTTTCCTGGACATCCAAGCGGCATTTTACAATGTTCTGAGGGAGCTGTGTTTTGAAGCGGTTGAGTGCCAATCTGACGAGGCAATCGCAGCACTTTTCAGAACGCTCAACCTCCCGCAGGACGCATGCCACGAACTGCACAAAGAGTTGTCCAGCAAAAACGCCTTCAAGGAGGCAGGAGTCAACGACCACCTGGCCCAGCTCACGGCAGAGTTCCATGCGTCGACCTGGTTTACAACTCAAGGCCTGAGCACGGTCACGCATACCCGCAAAGGTTCCCGACCAGGAGAATCATTCGGCGACATTGTTTTCAACTACGTTGCCGCAAGGGTTATGAGAACAATCAACAAAGACCTCTCTGCGGCAGGCATTCAGGCCAGCGTTACCGGGGACGGATGCAGAACTTTCCAGCGGGAGCTTGCGGTGCAAACTCAAACGTGGACAGCTACCGCATGGATGGACGACCTCGTGTACATGTACACAGCCAGCACACCGGATGGTATCATTGCCAAATCCAAAGTGCTGGCGGGGGTCCTCCATGATAGTTTCATGAAGTACGGACTTCTACTCAACTGGAACATCGGAAAGACGGAGTGCATGCTGTCTTTCAAAGGAGACCAAGCAAAGAAAACCATGGAGAAAGCTTTCGTCACAAAGGAAGCGCAACTCACCTTCCTCTCTGCTTTTACAGGTGAGCAAACTTTCAGGGTGGTCATGGAGTACAAACACGTGGGTGGTACCCTAGACCATAAAAGGTCGATGAGGAGGGAGGTGGTGCTCAGAAACGCCATGGGTTTAGGAGCTATCAGGCCACTGCGGAGGAGAGTCTTCGACAAGGCGGATGTCCCCTTGCCGGTCAAAGCGCAGTTGTGCCAAGCCATTGCGTACAGCAAAACATTGTACAACGCACACATTTGGCCACCGCTCAACAAAACCACGGCGAAGCTCTTCCATGCTGGAGTTACGAAGCTGCAGCGAGTCGCAGCGGGCATGGACAAGCCAAGCGACGAAGGAAGATGGCCTAGCGATTTGCAGGTGCAAAGCGCCTTGGCCACCCTGCCGCCGGTAGACATGCTGAGAACAGCCAGGCTCAGGTACAGCAGGAGACTCCTGGTACACGGACCAGCCGCGCTGTGGGCGGTGCTCAAGGCGAACGCAGGTGCACGCAACTCATGGATCACCATGTTCACTGAAGACATCAGGTGGCTTTGCAACTTGCTGCCAGCGGATTGGAAGCTGCCCAGCCCGACGGACGAACTGGACAAATGGCCCGATTTCATCACGAATAAATCGGC
>CALGTP010000608.1 GCA_937902105.1 uncultured Actinomycetes bacterium | reverse complement strand
CTCCGTCGGCAGGGGCCTAATATCTCCCAGCGCAGACTGTAGACCAGACTCGCGGAAGAAACACCGCCCGCCCTCCGTGCTCTGCACCTCCTCCTCCGACTCACTCACCCTCCTGGAGAACACCGACTGCGACCTACACTGCTTGCAACCCACGCACGTCCCGCCGCACGCGGTGCCCAGTGGCACGTTGTGATACGCCGAAGAGAAGTCTTTCATGAAGCAATACGCGCCACGCGAAAATAGCCCGGCCGACGCTTGCATGCCTGTCATTGGGATCTGCCAAGGTAGTAAATCGTCGTTCATTTGCCGGCCGTCTGCAATCACGCGCCAGGGCTCCTCCTCATCGTTCTTCGGAACCAGACCCAACGGGATGAGATTCTGGGGTTCCGTGCCCGGCGGACACCATTCGAGCGCTCCCGTAATCAGGTACTTAGCCACCATTTTGTACAGTAACGGCTTGTCCTCCTCCACCGACCTCAAATTCGGGCGCATGACGGGATTGACCCCTCCAGGTCTCGCCGGAAAGTAGAACTTTCCGTCCAAGATTGCCCGGCACGTCTCGTCCAACGGCCAGACGCGCCTCAACCACTCACGCTTGCGTTCCAGCACACCGGTGGTGGCAAACGGCTTGATGACCAAGCCCGAAGAGTAGTCCGGTGATCCGTCAGCGTGCCGTCGATGTGTATCCGTCCACCTGAAATGTGGGGGCAGGAAGCGCGATTGCCGTCTACGAACCTCCGCGACCCCGGAGAACGGCCCCCAAGCGTCAGACCCCCCTTCAACCGCCACCAGGGTCAACGCCCCCACATCCCAGGCTGCTTCGCCCGCCTCCTTGCGCAACCACACCCGGGGGCCCGGCATTGTCGTGTTGCGCGGGTGCGGCAAGGACACCCTAAGAATACAACCCTCCGACATCCACCTCCGCAGTTCCGCCCAACCATCCGCCAGAAACCAGGCTATCCCCCCACATTGCCCGCCCGCCAGCTCGTGCACCCCTCCGAGCGCGGTATGCAAGTTTAACGCCGCCGGGTAAGAGCGCCTTGCCACCGACAGGATACCCTGCAAGCGGACCCCTTCTCGAAGACCCGCCGACGCCAGCGCACACGGCTGCAAGGGCCTGCCACCGGACAACTGGGCGGGGAGGCAGCACTCCGGTCGAAAATCCCTCAAACCCAGAGCCTCCTCCATGAAATCCGCCACCCGGCCCATCATACCCTCCGACACACGGTAACGCGCCCCCGTCTCCGCCCTGGCCTGCAGTACCGTCCTCCACCACGTCAACGGGCCGCGTGGCTGACCGCTGCCCGCCCAGCCAGCGTGGGCGCACGCATCCGCCTGAGCCGACAAGTGAATTGCCACGTTTGCAGCCGCGGCCGTAAGGGCAGATCTCATTGCGGCGGGCCGAGCATCGCCTCTGGCAGCGCACCGCATCAGGTCCTGGAAGCTCGTCCCCATGGACTCCTCAGCCTCCCGCCACTCGCCCTCCGAACGCGGTATCTGAAGCGCCGCCGCCTTCAGGGGCGCCGCTCTCCACGCGGCGACTTGCTGCAACATGCGGTCCTCCCGGCGCCGGTGGGACCACGCGCGCATGTGCAGGCGAGGGCACCTGCAGAGCGCTGCACCCGGGGTTCGTGGGGGCCTGGTCGGGCATAACAATCGCACTTCATCCACCGCGTGGGCCCGGACTTGGAAACCGCGTGTGGCTTGCACGAGGGCCCAGAAGTCTGCGGCTGCCCGCGCATTCCTCTCCGCCTCCGACGCCGTCACTGGTGATGTCGCTTCCTCACCAGCCGCTTCCGGAACTTCATCCTCGTCTACCATGTCCGTTTCATACCCGACGCCATCCAGCTGCGGGATGGGCGCCGCCGTCCGCAAACCGTGCATTGCCCCTTGCGCATTCCAACCTTCTGTGCGCGCACCTCGCACCGCCTCCTCTCGATCCCGCGCCTCAGCCCCGGGCAAGCCTGACGGTGTGCTCATTCGCTCGCTCCTCATAACCGCCTCCTCCCCACAGTACGCACCTGTCCTCCTCCGCCTGCCGCCGTCCCCACCCTCCGAACTCGTCATCTCACTAACCACCCAATCCTGCTCCGCTCCCGCCCTGCACACAACGACTTCCATACCAGCCTCTCGCGTCCTCTTGCCTCGCGCTCGTCCCTTCCACCAATCGATCGCCGTCTCACCGCCGCACGTAACCTCCACACGCCGCGGCAGCGCACGTCCTTGACCTCCCCCCCCGATATGCCCTCCCCCAAACTCCTCACAGTCCCCCATCTTCACATGCCCCCGCTCCCGACAGCCATGCGCGAATGCATGTTTTGCGCGTGTGTCCTCACCACCACTATTCACATCAACCGAGCCCACCATCTCCATCTGCCCTCGGGGGCCCTCCACACACCCGCACCCCGCGGGGCTCCACGGTATCCCGTGCCCCACGCACCCTCCTCCATTAACCTTATTAACATTAGATTCAAAGTCCCCAGCGGGTTGCAGCTCCTCCACACCCCCCCCGCACCTACCAACCCACCCGAGGACGTGACGGGCACACGTCGACCCCGTCTCAACCATTATTAACTCGCGACGCCGCCCAGAATTGCCCAAAGTCGCATCTGCTCTCCGCCTCCGCCCAACCTTCTCCACATCCCCCTCAACGACCAGCCCTGGCTGCCGGCCGCCGCCCGTGGGCATTGTCATTGGAGTGGGCGGGCGCAAGAGCCATTCGCCCACGCCCCCCACGCGTCTGTCCCCAGGGTCGTGCGCCTCAAGACATCCCTTCCGGACAACGGCTGTGACGGGCACCACGCCTGCTCAATCCAGCCCTTGGCCACCGACTTCGCCGGCCCGTTCTGCGGATCCTCCGCATGCCAATACTGTGGCAGTTTCACGCCCTCCAGCGTGTGGCCGGGCATTGCCTGGTTGAACGTGCTGCCGAACAACACCGGGCACTCAAACTTATCATGTCCAACTTGGTGGCAGTAGTTACAGGACGTACTCTTCACTTTACCCAACGGGCCCACCAGGTCGGCCGCATCTGGAAACCACAATCCCACCGTGCGGGCCACCCGTTGCGAACCCTCCGCCTTGGCGGTCAGGGAGCCCAAGTTCTGCTGCTCCGCCAATGCGGCCGCGCCTGTAACCGGTCTGGGCGCTATGAATGCGCTCATCCCTGCCGTGGTCCAATCCTTACGCTCTGCCTCCGTCGGCTGGTCGCCCATGACCACCCGAACAAACACCGATAGAGCTGCCAATGAATTCGACCCAGCCCAATTTTCCTGCTCCACCCTCGCAACCAGAGCTCGCCATCCCTCCGGGAAGGATATCGCCTGCTGCCTGTGAAGGGTGGCTGCTGCCTCGTTTCCCTTAAAAGCGGCAGCTAGGGCTAAGATCTTGAACACTAGGTTCATGTAATCTCCAAAAGCCTCAAACGTAGTGGACCGACTTTTGGAACCATACGCACTTTTCGCCAGGGCCTGGTCACGAACTGTGTGCAAAGACGCCTGAAGGCCGTGGGCGTGGTCAAAGGTTTTGTCCGCCGACATCGCTTGCTTACACTCCTGGGTAGCTGCATTCGCCAAGCGTTGCAAGGTGAGCTGAGCCGCGGCCACGCTCTCGGCTAGCGGCTGGCCTACGTTTAAGTTCTCCAACTTCGCCCTCTTGACAGCAGCTAGGTGTCCCTCCTTTGCGTCGTCGCCACCGCCCCCGAATCCGCTCCCCGGGCCGAACCCTTTGAGCGCGGATTCCACAGACGCCCTCACCACCTCGCCAATCCAGCTCGGCGGCTCACCGGTCCCCCTCGCCGAGTCAGGTATCGCAAGCGGCTGTGGCGGTACAGCGAAAAACGTACGTGGCGGTACGGCGAAACCCTCACCACCTCCCCCCCCCTGCGTCCCCACCTGCCCCAGTAGTTTACCCTTCTTGAGCAAGGGTGAAACAGGAGGAACCACGCGTAGGTCGCCACGCGCCTCCAGATCCCGCACCGCCGCCAACAGTAGCGCATTGCCGAGGAACCGCGGGGGGGGCGCGCGGGCATGCTCGTCGAAAACCTCCCACGAGACTCTGAGCTGCTCGGCCACCAATGCGCGTAGCTGCAAGCTGGCACAATTACGCAAGATCATGAGACCGTGGCCGATCACCTCCGCTTGCTCGAGGCCGTCCGTGAGAAGGCGGAAGTCATTGGCCGTGATCACCGCCCGCGGGTCTCGCTGCTGGGGGCACAGGTGCTCGGCCCGCGCGAGGAGACTAGACGACAGGGCCCCCCCGCCTTGAGGGCGCCAATTGGTGTCCGCCGCCTTGTTACCGCCCCCTGCAGGAACGAGCCCAACATTCCCAACGAGGGACAGCGGCGCATACGGAGGCGGTACC
>CALGTP010000607.1 GCA_937902105.1 uncultured Actinomycetes bacterium | reverse complement strand
ACAACGACAAGCACGACTTCGACCACAACGACAAGCACAACACTTCCGCCCACCGAACTCACAATGAGCATTGGGACATCGGTTCAAGGTCGAGCCATTGACGTCGTTCATCGAGTTGATATTTCTGGAGCACAATTGGCTATTGATGATCCGAATCGAGTTGTCGTCCTCGTCGTCGGCGTCATTCATGGTGACGAACAAGCCGGTCTTAAGGTGATTGAAGAATTGCGGGCAATGTTGCCGTCGGAAATTCCGGCAAATGTTGATCTGTGGTTATTACCGACAATCAATCCGGATGGTGTTGCGCCTAATCAACGTCACAACGCCAATCAAGTCGATCTCAATCGCAATTTTCCTTATAAGTGGGGAATGATCGCTGAACCAGGAAACTGGGAATACAGCGGGCCGTCAGCTGCGAGCGAACCCGAAACTCAAGCAATGGTTGATTTCGTGACGTACTTACGACCCGACATGACAGTGTGGTTTCACCAAGAGGAATTCAGCATCGCTCCATCAACCGGATCTGATGGACCTTTACGTCGCGAGTATGCACGACTTACTGGCTTGCCGCTGAAAGGTGTTCCTGGTGGCACGTACACCGGAGTTGCTGCGACGTGGCAACGTAAAACTTTCACTGATGACACGGCGTTCATTGTTGAGCTTGGACCAACACTCGCCCAAGGTGAAGCACTGACTCACGCACACGCGATTTTGTCAATTGTTCCGTTGTTGCCGTAAGGCGATGCAAAAAGTTACTGGGCGGCGAGTTCTTTGATCCAAGCGGGTAGGCGTTGGGGACGTCCTTGAGCATTGATGTAGGCATGCTGGGTGTAGGCCGTGGAGATGATGTTGTCGTTAGCAGTGATCAAATAGTTGATGGTAAAGGTGGCGCCTGTGGTGGCTGCCAAAATTAAATGAACGGTAAGAAGATCGTCAAATTTGAGGGGCTGGCGATATTTGACGTTCGCCTCAAGTACCGCCGAATCACCCAGGCTCTCTCGTGAATCGGCATATGACTGACCGATAAAGCGCAGATATTCCACCCGAGTTTCCTCGAGATATGGCAGATACCTGCTGTGATGCACGATTCCCATGGCATCTGTTTCGGAAAATCGAACCCGAATGTGATGGCTGAAGGCGTATTCGCTGGGCAGCAAAGACGGTTCTGGGGTGGATCGCATGTGGCGACAGTATCGCCAAATCACCCCCGAGGGCACTTGATTGGAGCCCAGAACATCATCGTTCTGAAAGAACTTTGTCCAAACCCGCTTCTGAGGGCGTAGGGTAGTAAGTCTTCGGGCACAGTGTCCGATTGAAGAGAGAAATGAGTACCACCGTGGCTCTAGGCACAGTGAAGTTTTTTAATGCAGAAAAAGGTTATGGATTCATCTCCCGTGAAGACGGTCCTGATGTGTTCGTGCACTTCTCACAGATCCAGTCTTCTGGCTTCAAAACCCTCCAAGAGGGTCAGAAGGTAGAATTCGACGTCGGTCCCGGACGCAAGGGCGATGAAGCCCGCGATGTCCGCGCCGTTGACTGATCATCTACTGATCAGTTTCTGATTGCATGTGTTGCCAGTCGCCAAATGGCGGCCTGCAACAATTTCAGTCCCCCATGTATGAGCGGTGCTCAAGCGCGGGTGAAGTGATGCAACCTCACGGGGACGATTGAGAGATATCAGCGACAGTTGCCGAAAGCACTCGCACAAGATCGTGGCCGTTGATCTCGATATCGAGTCCACGTTTCCCGGCTGAAACGAAGATGCTGTCATAAAGCAAAGCCGTCTTGTCAATGACTGTTGGCAATTTTTTGCGTTGCGCGAATGGGCTTATACCTCCAACGACGTATCCAGTCAATCTCTCTGCAGCGGTTGGATCGAGCATCTCGGCCTTCTTGGCATCGAGAGCGCTGGCCATCGCCTTGAGCGATAACAAACCGGACACAGGCACGATGCCGACGCCGTGGGTGTTGCGACCCCCATGTAGAGCGACCAACAAAGTCTTGAAGACGCGTTCTTCTGCCACCCCCAAAGCAATGGCGGCGGCCTTGCCGTAGCCGTGGTCTCCCACGGCGACTTCATGACCAAAGGAGGCGACCTGAAAGGAAATACCCTCTTTTTCTA
Organism: uncultured Actinomycetes bacterium; assembly: GCA_937902105.1. Taxonomy (GTDB): domain Bacteria; phylum Actinomycetota; class Acidimicrobiia; order Acidimicrobiales; family Ilumatobacteraceae; genus Casp-actino8. Next base: position 16,663 of record CALGTP010000607.1, on the reverse strand, counting down.
GCAAAAGTATGGCTGGGGTGCTGCCTTTGGGGCCAAAGTCGGGTTTTGTCACACTGTTCATCGTTTCCGTTGTGAGAAGTGAGGAGCCATTTAGTCGCCGCAGGTAGAGTACCGAAAGCCCGAAATTATGGGTTCAGTATTTCAAGATGAGGCGACGCAGCATTCTATGACCACACAACACCCAGACTTCAACGATGAGCAGGCCTACATCGATCACGCCTACATGTGTCTGGCGCGGAGTCGGGAGGATGCCTTGAAAATGAGGAATCTCACCGAATCTGGTCTTGGTGGTACTTTCCAAAATCGTTTTGAACGTAACGCCATTGATGATGCCCTGGTGAAACGACTGACTGAACTTGACCTAGGGGATGCTGCTTTAGTGTTTGGTCGCATTGATCGTTTTGAAAATGAGGAGCTTGAAAGTTTTCATATTGGTCGCCTCGCTGTCTCCGATGAACAACATCAACCCGTAGTCGTTGACTGGCGGGCGCCGATAGCGGAACCTTTTTACCGTGCCACTGGTCGACAGTCGATGAACTTGGCGCGTCGTCGGCATTTCATTGTGGAGTCCAACAAATTACTGGGGATTGAAGACGAACTTTTCGGCGAGGGACATCTTGGCATCGGACATGATGATGGCCTTGATGGTTCAGGCTCGGTCACGCAAGCCGAAACCGGACTGCGGGGATACAGCACTTTATTGGCCTCAATTGAAAGAGGGCGCTCAGGGCAACTCGGAGATATTGTGGCCACGATTCAGGCTGAGCAAGATGAAATTATTCGTTCTCCGCAAAGCGGAGTACTCGTTGTTCAAGGCGGACCGGGCACCGGCAAAACTGTCGTGGCGCTGCACCGTGCTGCTTACTTGTTGTATACGAATCGTTTTCCTCTTGAGGATCAAGGGGTTTTGGTGATTGGTCCGAACCGCGTATTTTTGCGTTACATCGAACGCGTGCTGCCATCGCTTGGCGAGGCTGGTATTGAACAGGTGATTTTGCAGGACCTCGTCAGAGATGTGACCTGGGTGACGATGTCTCATGGAGAGCCTGACTCCCACGAAACGGCGCGCATCAAAGGTGATGAGAGAATGTCTGAAGTCATTGAAAGGGCTGTGCGTGATCGTCAGCGCCCTCTGCGCGAAGACTTGGTGTTGCCATTTCGTAGTGGATATGTACATCTGAGAGCGCAAGAGACGGAACGCATCATAAAAAATGCGCGTCGTCGCTTTCGTCGTCATAACTCTGGTCGCAAATCGATTGAAAATGAAATATGGGGAGCTCTTGCTGCCACATGGCGCGAAGGCGATGCCACCGCTTCGCAAGTTCGTGAGTCTTTACGGCGCGATCCCGATGTTCGTTTAGCCCTTGAACGAATGTGGCCTGTGCTCACGCCCGCGCAGTTGTTACATGATCTTTTTGGCTCACGGGCGTTGTTGAAATTAGCAGGTCAGAAATATCTTGAACCCGAAGACATCGAACTCTTGTATCGCCAAAGGTCAGATGAATTGTCTGAGGTTCGCTGGACTTCGGCGGACGCGGCTTTGCTGGATGAAGCACGAGTCCATCTCGGACCTATTCCTGGCAAGAATGGTCAGATTGACGAACTCGATGAGATACCGACCTATGGGCACATCGTGATTGATGAAGTGCAAGATCTCACGCCCATGCAGTTGGCGATGGTGACACGCCGTTCGCTGTCGGGTTCAATGACCGTGGTTGGAGATCTAGCTCAAGCCACTGGGGCACATGCTCCAAAAACGTGGGAAGACGTTCTTGACCATTTGCCTGACATGAAGCCAAGTCGGATTATTGGTCTGTCGGTCGGCTATCGAATTCCAGGACAGATCATGGAGTTAGCAAATCGTGTCATGGAAGCGGCCAACCCTGGTCTTCGTGCTCCACGCGCGGTGCGCGAGGGTGTCGCCGGTCCGACAATCGCCTCGGTCTCCGAGCCCTCGCTACTCATTGAAGAAATCATTTCTCGCACCCGTGAAATGGTTGCACTAGTCAATGGGGGCAATGTGGCAGTTGTGGTTCCGGACCGCATGGCCGATGAAGTGTCGCGTAGATTTAGCGAGGCCGCTTTGATTCATGGGCGGGCTTCTACTACTGCCCTTGATCAGAGCGTCACCATTGTCCCAGTCAGCGTGGTCAAGGGTCTTGAACTTGACGGGGTCGTTGTCGTCGAACCGGCAGACATCGTTGAGGCTGAAATTCAGGGCATGCGCTCTTTGTATGTGGCATTGACTCGCGCAACGCAACGCTTGACTGTTGTTCACGCTCGGGCATTACCAGATGCGATGTTGTAGGACTTAAGCGCTATTTGTTGAGAAAATAAGTGACGACTTGTCCAGCAAATTTTGCTGCCTTGTCGGCATCTGCAGGGCGATTAGCGGTGACGGCGACCGTCGAGAGATCGACCATTCGGCCAAGTGACTCAGCAGTGCTGGGATCTGCGATGATTAGGTCGGTTTCAATCGCCGACCATAGTGCATTGATGAGGTTGAGTTGCTCCGTTTTACCTGTTTGAGTTTTGCCGCTTTTGTTGGGACCAATATAGGAAGACAGAGTGGTCATCGCAGTCACCAGTTGCGGCATTAAATCGTTGAGAGTGCCAGTAGGAGGGGGCGCTGGCACGGTCTGCTGTGGTGTCAAAGGTGTCGTGATCGTGCTATCAAAAGTTGTCGCGCTGCATGAGGTGAATAAGGCAATGCTCACCGTTAAACAGATCATTGAAGAACGTTTCATTACTACCTTTTCAGGATGTCACGAGGATACGCGCAGAGGCAAATGCGCTGACTCCGATGACGCGTCCTTCTATTTCTACGGAAATAGACCCGTCATTTTGCAACGATGTAATGTGACCGCGACGCCCAGGGAGCATGAATGAGTCCTGTAGGAAATCCAATAAACCAGGTGCGAATTCAAGTTCTTCAGGAATTCGTGAGACCGTGAAATCGGATCCAGATTGCAATTGCGATAATGGCACGGCGTGGGGATCAATATAACTGGAACCCGGAATCGGGTTTCCATGGGGGCAAGTTGTGGGTCCACCTAGAACGCGGTTGATAGCCACTTCAACTTCGTTACTCATGACATGTTCCCATTTGCCTGCCTCTTGATGAGCATTTGCCCAACTCAATCCCAAAATATCAGTGAGGAAACGCTCGGCTAAACGATGTCGGCGGACAACCTGCTGGGCTAGTTCTTGTCCTTCACTGGTCAAGGTGATGTGCGAGCCATCAGTTTTTACTAAGCCCGCTTTACCCATTTTTTCAATCATCTGTGAGACCGAGGCACGGCTGACTTGGAGACGTTCACCAATACGCGCCTGAATAACATCGAGGTCATCTTCATGAAGTTCAAAAATGCACTCGCAATATTCTTCAAAGGCTGGATGGTGCTCTGCCGAAGTGAACATGGCATCAGTCTACTCGTGAAACCAGCGTGCCCTCGGACGGGGCTAGGAAGTAAATCCACGCGCAAAGCGCAGGTGTTATGTGCATATGTTCACTCGAAAATGACACCTTGAGCGAGGGGGAGTTGGTCGGAATAGTTGATGGTTTGCGTTTGCCGACGCATGTAGGCCCGCCATGCATCACTTCCGCTCTCGCGTCCGCCGCCGGTTTCCTTCTCGCCGCCGAAAGCCCCACCGATTTCTGCTCCTGATGGGCCGATATTGACATTCGCTATTCCGCAATCACTACCATTCGCACTAGTAAACCTCTCGGCCTCGCGCATATCGGTGGTGAAGATACTTGAAGCGAGTCCTTGGGGAACATCGTTATGTATTGAAATGGCCTGATCAAAAGTTGAGTAACCCATGACATACAGGATTGGAGCGAATGTTTCGGTGGCCACGATGGCTGTCTGTTGAGTCATACGAATGAGTGCAGGTCGAACATAGGCGGCGTGCGGAGCATCAGGTGCGGCATGTCTCTGTGAACCAGCGATGATTTCACCGCCTTGTTGGGTGGCTTGAGCAATCGCACTTTGCATGGCGTCAAGCGCAGCGACATTGATCAGCGGACCCACCAGAGTGTCTGTGCTGAGAGGATTTCCAACGCGCAAATTGTTGTAGGCCTTGGCAACTCGTTCACAGACTTCATCAATACGTGATTCATGTACGAGCAATCGACGCAAGGTGGTGCATCGTTGGCCTGCAGTGCCAGCAGCAGAAAAAGTGATGCCTCGTACAGCCAAATCAAGATCTGCGGAGGGGGCAATGATCGCGCCGTTATTGCCACCCAGTTCGAGAATCGTTCGACCGAAACGTGCCGCTACAACGGGGGCGACAGCGCGTCCCATACGCGTCGAGCCAGTTGCGCTGAGTAATGCAATACGATGATCGGCGGCTAATGCTGCGCCAATGTTGGCATCTCCGAAGACAACTTGACAAATATCAATAGGCGCCCCAGCAGCGACAGCAGCTCGCCGTACAAGTGCCGTTGTTGCCAGAGCCGTTAGAGGTGTGAGATCAGAGGGCTTCCAAATAACAGGGTCGCCACAAACAATTGCTAAGGCGGCATTCCAAGCCCACACCGCAACGGGGAAGTTGAAGGCGCTAATGACACCAACTGGACCAAGGGGTTGCCATGTTTCGGTGAGGCGATGTTGGGGTCGTTCAGAAGCGATCGTGAGTCCGTGAAGTTGGCGGGAAAGACCAACAGCGAAGTCACAGATGTCAATCATCTCTTGGACTTCGCCGAGGGCTTCGGAGCGGATTTTTCCGACTTCGATTTGAACAAGATCGGCGAGAGCATCTTTATGTTGGCGCAACTCAATGCCGAGATGACGAATGACCTCACCGCGCACAGGTGCTGGGACACATCGCCATGACTGGAAAATTTCGCTGGCGATAGTCACCGTTTGATCGACGGTGACCTCGGTCAGTTCGTTAGAAACCGAACCCAGTATCTCTCCATTGATGGGAGACCGAACACTTATTGATGTCTGACCAGCGGGAGTGATAGTCGCTGAAGACCCGATTGACCGCAATGCATCTTGGGAGCGCTGGCAAAGTTCGCTGTTTGAGTTTGTCGCAATGCTTGAACTAATCACGTCAACAGTCTTGCCGAAATAGATGCGACCTTGACGCTTCAATCAGTAACAAATAATGGAACAAAGATCTTTGACGCTGGCGAACCTGCGGCGATGGCATCAGCGGCCATGATGATGGCCGCACCGGTATAGGCCGTGCGCTCCCCGGCAGGGAAGTGTTCGCCAGATGGGTAAACAATCCCGGTCATGTAGGAGCCATCGTCTGTGCGATGAGCCCGAGTCCAGTACAGCAAATCGGTGGCCGTACTGAGATCGCCGATGGCTGCATGGGCCAGCGAACATTCCGCTGTTTCAGCGGCGGTCACCCAAGGCTCATCACTCACGCAACGAATACCGCGGCCATCCATGGCGAACGTGTCCCAAAGGTCAGCGAGACGAGATTTAGCCTGCTCTCCTTCAAGGGCGTTCGTGAGCACTGGGTAGTACCAGTCCATCGCCCAACGAGTTTTGGGTTCAAAAGCATCGGGCCGATTTGAAATGACACCTCGTAATTTGTCGGCGGCGAGAATCCAATGTGGTCGTGGCTCATTGATTAATTCAGCCAAATTGATAGCGCATGTGAGAGCATGCCAGATACTTGATGAGCCAGTGAGAAGCGCGTAGTCCCACGGCGTGGCGTGTTCTTCTTTAGCCCACAAAATTGTGCCATCATGACGTCGCATTGACAAGACCCATTCAATGGCGCCTTCAACCGTTGGCCACAAATGATCAACGAATCCGCGGTCCCAGGTGCACAGCCAGTGATGCCAAACACCCGCGGCGATGTACGCACAGACGTTGGTATCAAGTTTTGGTTCTTCGACAATGCCGCCTGGAAGGTAATAGTTGAACCACCAGCCATCGGCATGTTGAATATCGACCAGCCATTCGTAAGCCCTCTCTGCATTGCTATGGAGGCCTGCGATATCTAGAGCGATTGCCGTTTCAACATGGTTCCATGGATCGCAATGTCCATCTTTGAACCAGGGAATCATGCCGTTGTCAAGTTGCAGGGCGGCAATGGATTCGGCTGTTTGAACAACCTCATCGGCGCTCAGAACGCCTTCAATGTGGGGGATCAGGCTCATGCGGGCACCGGCATCTTCTTGGCGTAGATGATCAGACTTTTACCCATCAGTGGGGAGAGAGTCCTTTCAGCTACCTTGATTGAACGAGGTTGTTTGGTGATGTCCCACTCAAGAAACTGCTTATAACGATTAACCAGTTTGCTGTCCTCGCGGCGCGGGCCAACTGCGCACTTGAGCCACCAATAGGGGGAGTGAAGGGCGTGGGCGTGATGTGAACTGGTGACGATCAGTCCTGCCGAGCGAAGTTTTGCTTCAAGTTCAGTTTGCGAATAAATGCGTACGTGACCACCCACAGATTTGGGGGCGTGGTATTCGTCGCTGAGCATCCAGTTGATTTTTTCGGGCCACCACGATGGCACCGTGCAGGCCAAAGTCCCACCCGGTCGCAGAACGCGTGCTAATTCGGCGATAGCGCTGACATCTTGTTGGATGTGTTCGAGTACCTCCGAAGTGACAACACGATCAAACGTGTGATCGGCGAAGGGAAGATTCGTGGCGTCACCGCGCAGTGCACCAATGTAGCGATCGCCAGGAATTTCGTCAGCCTCAATCATCGCTCCGAAGGTTGCACGAGTCATACGTACCTCGTCGTCGGCGTAGTCAAGAGCAACGATGCGACCACCCAATCGGGCGATCTCAAAAGCATGGCGTCCAAAGCCAGCGCCGGCATCAAGAACGAGGTCGCCAGGGATTAGTCCGAGACGATTAAAGCGGATCGTCAACATCGTTATTTTACGCGGCCATTTCTGCGGAGTTTCTCTTGGTTGGCGGGCATCGCTAAAACTTGGCGATATTGCTCAACGGTTTGCTCAGCGCATTTGCGCCATGTCCAACGTTCAACAACGCGATGACGCCCGTTGAGTCCGACACGAGCACGAAGTTCAGGGTCATCAAGCCCACGGCGAATAGTGGCTGCCAATCCATCAGCATCGCCAGCCTTGCAACCCAAAACTGTGTCCCCGTCACTACCTGTTACTTCGGGGAGGGCTCCGCCATCAGTCGCAACAAGGCAGATGCCGGTGCACATAGCTTCAATCGCAGGAAGACTGAATCCCTCGTAGAGCGAGGGAACGACAGCAAGTTCGGCTTGAGCATAGAGTTCCACGATGCGCTCATCAGTGACATCAGAGATGAATTGGATATGTGGAGCAAGACCAAGTTTGTCAATGAGATCCATGCTTTTGCCAGGTTTGGGTTTACCGATGATGGTCAATGTGACATCACGTTCGGTACGCAATTTCGCTACTGCCTCAAGAAGGTATGACAATCCTTTGAGTGCCACATCGGCAGAGGCCGTGGTGATCAGTCTGCCCGGTATGCGTTGCACCGTGGGCAGGGGTTTAAAGAGATCAGGGTCGACACCAACTGGCACAAGGCGCATGCGGTCATAAGAAACGCCCATGTCTGCGTGAATATCTTTGATGCTGTTTTCGCTGACGACTACGATGCGCGGCATGCGACTTGCCACGCGACCTTGCATTTTGACGAAGGAGTAAAAACGCGAGACACCAAACTTTTTGTACCAATTTGGTGAGTGGTCCATCTCAAGGGCGCGATCACGAGTAATTGGGTGATGCAGAGTCACAATCGTGGGAATGAGTTTTTCTAAACCAAGAATGCCATAGCCCAAACACTGGTTGTCGTGGACCAGATCAAATTCACCTGTGCGTTTGCTCAAATGGCGCTTCACGCGAGCGCTAAAAGCGGCTGGTTCGGCGAATGTGCCGGTGAGGAACAAGCCAAGTTCATAAAAGTCTTCACGGGTTTTGAGTTCCCAGACAGCAGGAAAACGGAACGGGTAATGGTCATTGATCAAGTCCAGGCTTGGCAACTTTGTCAGTGCCACACGCGGGTCAAGGACCGGGTAGGGCTGCCCGCCGAAAACCTCAACTGAGTGCCCGAGATCAACGAGAGCCTTGGTGAGATGGCGCGTGTAAACCCCTTGACCGCCGACATGGGGTTTGCCTCGATACGTGAGGTAGGCGACCTTGATAGGCCCTTGGGGGTCATGGGCACTTGGCATGGGTTGCAATGCTACCGTCGGGTCACTTAGTGACTCCTTGTGAGGCTGTGACCTGCGCTTTTAGAAGTTGATCAGACCCTGGTAAAGACAGAAGTGGAGTCGGGTTATCACCGAGGAGGGGCGCTAGGTCGGGCCCGCAGGTCAGCAATAGCAATACGCTGCTGAGTTCTGACCATTTCACAGATTGGGCAGACTTCTATGTGGTACACAATCCGCTTACGAATCTGAACATCCAAGCGGCCCGACCAGCGAAACAGGATCTCGGCCAATTCGGGGCAGGACCTACGCCCCACCTGAGCCACGCAGTACGCGTCAAGGCACTTCTGGAGTTGCTCGCGCATCCGATGGACTAGAGAGTGGAGGTCTTTGGGCAAAACTTCTAGGTCACTTGCTAGGTCATTTCCTTCTAAACCGTGGTCGACGAGCAGGCTCAATATCATGCGGTCGCGTTCTCCTAGACCTTCAGCGGCAGATTTAAGAAGTTCCTTGAGTTCTTCGTATGCCACCAACGCACCCTCGGAGTGTGGATCACAAACATCTGCTTGATCGCTCGGTGAATCTGATTGAAAATCGGTGGCAACCAAGCGCAGACCCTTGGCGTTATATCGGTACACCTCTCGGACAAGGATTTGTTGCAGCCATTGGGGAAGTCGTTCGGGGTCATGAAGGTCGTGTAATTTTTTTGCGACGATAAAGAACACATCTTGCAAGATGTCATCACAAGCGTGTTTATCGTAGAGTTTGAGCCGTGCAGTTCTGCGGAGGATCGGAGAGTGTCGCTTGTAGATCTTCGTGAAAGCGCCGTGGTCACCAGCGAGATACGCCGCAATTAAGTCAGCGTCAGTGGTGGCATCCATTAAAAATGGTTCACCTCGCGGCGAGACTTCAATCGGCCGCTATTCATCATTGAGGACTTGCTGACCGCCGACGCTATGTTTCGCGTAGGACCTCAATGTCAAACCAACGGCGGAAAGTCTCTCCAGCGATGAGAACAAATGGCGAGTCATTGCTCGCATTAGGTGGACCGGATTGTGGTTCAACACAGGTCGCATTTTCGGGTTTGTCGAATATCACCCAATGCGAGCAGTTGCTTGTCAACGTCAGATGTTGTTCGTTGATGGTTAGCGTCACATCACCTTGAGGGTTGATGAAGCAATCGTCAACAGGTGACTGAGGCGGCTCTACCTCTTGAGTGGTGGTGATCCCTTGAGGATCGCGCTGCAGCATCGATTCAAATCGCAGTGATGAACTCTGAGGTTTGATGAACCACGGATGCCACCCCACTTGCACCGGCATGGTTTCATGCGCTGTGACGGTTAATTCAAAATGAATCTGATGATCTGTGACTTCTATGTGATGGATCACAGTGCCTTGAAAGGGCCAATGAATTCCAAAATCAGTTTCTAACGTTATTGACGAAGAGGTTTGCTGGCGGATATCCCATGTTCGGTCAAAGACCGTACCGTGAATGGAATGGGGTTGACGGTTGAGTCGGAGTTGGTGGGTCGCGTTATTGAAGTGAAGTTTTCCATGTCGTAGGCGGCCAGCAAAAGGAACCATTGGGTAGCAACCCCAAGAGAGAGGGTCGTCATCGTTGCCTCCTGTGAGCAAGATGTGCTGTTCGTTGATGACAAGAGAGCCGAGTCGTGATCCGAACTCGGGGAATACCTTGGCGATGATCTGGTGATTAGGTGACGTCAGCGTAATCACGCCGTCAGTATCGCAGTAACCCGAGTGAATTGTCAGGGATACCTATTTTTGTGGCACGATCAGAGTGTGCGGGCAATGATCCAAAGAGTATTGGAAGCGTCGGTTGATTCGACCGTTGACAATGTGACATCTCGGGTCGGGCAGATTTCGCAGGGTCTAGTGGTGCTTGTAGGTGTTACCCATTCAGATAGCCCTGCGACCGCAATGAAACTTGCCGACAAGATTTGGAATCTGCGGATTATGAATGATGCCGACGGAGTCATGAATCTTTCAGTTGCCGACACAACTAAAAATATTTTGGTGGTCAGTCAATTCACTTTGTACGGCGATGCCAGTGGTGGTCGGCGACCGAGTTGGATTGCAGCGGCTAGACCTGAGATAGCTGAGCCACTCGTTACTCAACTTGTTGAAGAACTTGCACTTTTGGGGGCACATGTACAAACAGGGCGCTTTCGCACGGAGATGTTGGTGTCATTAGTTAATGATGGACCAGTCACCTTGATGGTCGAAATCTAGACCGACTGATTAATCCAAAGAGAAAAACCAAGATCACGAGGGCGACCCACGGCTTATCACCCAGTGCCACGTAGATGGTTTGGCCTGTGCGGATATTCACATCGGCATCAATGACTGCTTGCTCACTAATGGATGTTCGTTGATGGACCTTGCCTGATGGGTCAACGAAGGCACTAAATCCAGTAGGGGAAACTTGCACTACCCAACGTCCAGTCTCAATTGCCCGGAGACGCGATGAGGCGATCTGTTGAGATTGCAAAACTGTCCAGGTGTAACTCGAGCCATTGGTCGGGTTAATGATTAACCCCGCGCCTTCCTTGATTCCTTCACGGGCTCGCCCAGCAAAGAAAACTTCCCAAGAGATAACGACAGAAATCCGCTCAATGCCCGACGCCGTCGGCACATCAAGATAGGCGGGCCCATTGCCAGCGAGTGCATCACGCGGGACTTGATCGACGGGTGCACCGAGGCTGGCGAGCAAGGACCTCATGGGTATGTATTCGCCAAACGGCACACGCCGCACCTTGTCGTATCGATCAACAACTTGGCCGTCGGGGGTCACGATCACTTGGGCATTGGTGAAATGTTGCTGATTCACATCTTCGGTGATTCCGACGGAAAAAGGAGAGTTCAAACGTAAGGCCTGAGCGGTGACTTCTTGAAGTTCAGTACTGCTTTCAAAGTCCAAGACATCAATGACATTCTCTGGCCAAACGACAAGATCAATGGGGTTCTCGGCATCGGCCTCAATTGAACGAGATGCTTGGAGATGACGCTCGACGACCTCTCGGGGATCGGAGTTAATGGCCCGAGTTCCCTGCGGTCCGCCACCTTGAATGGCAACTACATGGAGCGATTTCCCGGTATTGGAACCATGAGGCGCAAAATAACTCACCACTAACACCATCAGACAGATTGCCTTGAGCGTTGCGCGATGAGCAGAATTAATGTGTAGATCACGCGGACGGCGCGCCAGTAACGCACCGATCTGCCATGTCAGCCAGGACAATAAAATGACTCCACCTACGCTTGCAGTGCGGTGCAATGGTCCACTCACTTGCGAAATTCCTAAGGTTGCAAGCGGCACCCCGCCGAAAGGAAAACACATCCGAAAGATTTCGATCAGAATATGTGTGACTGGGGACAAGAACAAGAACGACTTGTTGTTGCGAACGTGCGCGACAACAAGTGATGCGAGACCATGAAGAGAGGCATAGAGCGCAACGGCAACGATGTATCCAGGGGATGTTAAAAACCACATCCACGATAAGGCAGGAAGAAACCAGCCAATGCCGAAGATGAATCCAACAGTGAATCGTTGGCGAGCACTGTCGGCGAGAATTTCTTGGGATGTAAAAAATGCAATGCCGATAAAGGCCAAGGGCCACCAACCCCACGGGGGCATAGAAGCAGCGACGAGAACACCAGAGATGAAGGTGCCAACAAGACGTCGTCTCACAACAATTCCTGACGGGCATAATCGGCAAAAACGACGAGTCGTTGCTTTGTTGAGCCCACTGGATGACATGTGAATAAGGTCAACGTAACAGCAGTATCTTGGGCGATGATCCAGGTGTCGGAAGGCCCAACGATCGTTGTTTGCCTGACGGTGTAGATGAATGTTCCCTCGGACGTAGTGACTCTGATCTCGTCGCCTGGTTTGAGAAGGTCAAGGTAACGAAACGGTTTGAGGTTACTGACACGATGACCAGCGAGAACCACATTGCCCACGTGCCCAGGCAGCGCGGTGCCTGGCCAATAGCCGACACCTTTGTCAAGTGTTGGCATCGAAACACCGCGGTAAATGGTTTGGCGCAACATCAAAGATGGGATAGTCAATTCACCGATGATGACCTCTGGCTCAACCACTCCCTCGGCTGGCAGGGCCTCAGGGGTAGGCAGTGATTCATCGGGTGCCAGGGTTGGTGGTCCGGCGTACATAGTTGTTGGGGGCGCAGGGATGCTTGTTGGAACTGCGACTACTGCCGGGTTTTTTTCAAGGGTGGTCGATGGAGGACTACTCGTACTCGCGCAACCTGTCAAGAAAACACATGCAGACACCACACTCGGCAGACTTAGAAAAGTGAAAAAACGACGATGCACGGTATTTAGTCTCTCAGATGGGCGAGGAACTCGACGATGCTCTTGGCACTGTTCTCACCTTGTGCCACGCAAGCAGGAATACCAATTCCGCGCATGCTTGCACCGGCGATGAAAACGCCAGGGGAACTGTGGGCTAGTGATCGTTCAATTTTTTCTATATGGGCAAGATGACCTGGACGGTATTGCGGAAATGCATCTGGCCAGCGCGTGACCCGAGAAATATCGGCGGTGATAGCAGTTTGGGTGTGGCGACTCACCTCATCAATCACTTGAGTGACAAGACGTTCATCTTCCCACTCGTGGATGAGATCATGGGTTGTGGCTCCATCGCGACCCAGAGAAACGCGCAAAATCATTGAGCCATCGTTGGGTTGCCAATGTGCCCATTTATTGGATCCAAAGGAAACTGCGGTGACTCGGTCTTGATCAGGTTTCGCAACTAAATATCCGCTCAATCCACGGAAGGAGGCAATTTCTGTTTCTTGTGTTTTCACTGTCACCATCACGACCGAGGCATGATCTGTCGTCGCCAAAGATGTAGACACCTGCTCGTCGAGGTCGCTGAGCATCGTTGCAGAGGCACGTGCAGGAGACGTCACAATAATTGAATCAGCGATTATTTCTGCATTTGTTTGGCTATCGGTGACAATCAGGTACGCCTTGTGGCGACGACTCACTTTTTCAACTTTGGTGTCAGTCGCAATAGTTGCACCCATCGAACGGATGGCTTGTTCTAAAGCACGCGTGAGCATTGTTAAACCACCGCGTGGCGTTTCGAAGATTGGCGTTTGTAGTGCAGGTGACGATTTTTTGCGTTTGCGCGCCGTGAGTAAGGCACTTCTTCCCTCTGTTAGGTCTGCTAACTGTGGGACCATTGCCAGACTGAAGTTTTGAGTATCTGCTGCGTAAATACTGCCGACCAAGGGATCAACAAGGAACTGTTGTACTTCTTTGCCAAATCGCTGGCGGATAAAAGTGCCAAGACAATCGTCGTGAGATCCACTTGAGGGCAAAATCGGCTCCATGGCAGCGCGAATTTTTCCACGCCGAGAAATGAGATCACTTTTGGCTAGCGAGTTGATGCCAGTGGGGACCCCGAGCATGAGCCCTTCGGGTATCCGGTGCAGTTTTTTACGCATCACTGCTGCATGGCCAGTCGTTGGATTCGTCATCTCTGATCCGAGTCCCAACTCGCGAGATAGAGCGACAGCTTGGGGAACGCGCATCAGGTAAGCATCAGCCCCCTCATCAATTTCAGTGATCCCAGCGAAAGGAGAGGAGCGAATTTTCCCGCCGACCTGAGAGTCGGACTCAATCACCGTGATGGCCACAGGTGTGCCACGGTAGTCAGAGGCGGTTGTGATTGTGAGGAGTCGATAAGCCGCAGTCAGTCCTGTGATCCCAGCGCCGATAATCACGACATGTTGCGCGTCAGCGGGAGGAGTCACAGGATCATCACTTCAGAGCGATCACACGTTGAGCGAGAGCGTTCATGATGTCGGGATCATCGTTGACGCATGTCGTGCGTGCGAAAGCCAAACCTTTGGACTTGGCATGCTGGCTTGCTTCAATGTCAAGGTCAAAGAGAATCTCGAGGTGATCAGCAACGAAGCCACAAGCACAGACTAAAACTCCGCTCGCCGCCTCGCTCGCAGCGAGGTCATCAATGACATTCAAGATGTCAGGTCCGATCCACGGCTCAGGTGTGCGACCGGCAGATTGCCAGGCGATGGACCACGAAGACCACGAAGCAAGTCCCGCCTCGGCGGCGACCGCCTCGGCTGTGGCACGAAGTTCGTCGGGATAAGGGTCACCTCCATCGATGATGCGTTGTGGCAGCGAGTGAGCGGTGAAAAGAACTTTGGTATTGGCTGGCATTGATGCCAGACGCTGACGCACATCCTGAGCAAGAAATGAAATAAATGCTGGTTCGCGTGCCCAACTATCAATTCCACTGACGGTGATGCCGTGGGGCTCAGCGGCGGCGCGCGTGCGGTCCATGTATTGGCCAATGGAATACGACGAATAATGCGGGGCCAAGACAAGACCAATGATCTGGCTAAAGCCCCGTGTTGCTAAATCGTTGACAGTTGTTTCGATTTTTGGTTCGGCGTGCTTGAGACCGAGGACCACTTCATATTCACCTGGTGCCAGTGCATCAAGGGAAACCTGCAGGGCATCGCGTTGCGCCAGAGTGCGTGCTGCGAGAGGTGAAATACCGCCGATGGCGTCATAGCGGCTGACGAGATCAGCTAACTGCTCTGGAGTTGGTGCCCGACCCCGCCGAATATCGGTGTAATAGGGCTCAATTTCAGCAGGCGTATTCGGAGTCCCGTAGGCCATCAATAAAACTGCCGTGCGGGTGTTCTGGTTAGTCATCAGGATTGTTCAACTCTCGTAGATTCATGGACAAAAGCAACGACATCTTCAAGGATTGTCGGGTCAGTAGTGGGATCGACGCCATGACCGAGATTGAAAATATGGCCAGGATGCCCTGCATTATCTTTGATGACTCGCTCCGCTCCTGCTAAGGCAGGTTGTGCACCAGCCAAGATGAGGGCAGGGTCAAGATTGCCTTGAACGATGAGCGACGAACCCATGCGTGCGCGGGCCGCGGAAATTGATGTTCTCCAGTCCAGCCCGATGATCTGTGGTCCAGCTTCGTACATAGATTCCAAAAGGTGATCACAGCCGATGCCAAAGTGAATGCCTGGTTTAGTTGGATGTAGTTCGCGGAGTTGTTGAAAAACATTTTTGCTGTGGGGGAGTACGAACTCGCGATAGTCGGAGTTTGAAAGTGCGCCAGCCCATGAGTCAAAAAGTTGAAATGCCTGAGCACCGGCGCTGAGTTGTGCATCGATGAAGGCCACAGAATGTTGAGTTAAACGCTCCATAAGTTGATGCCAGAGAGCGGGCTCAAGATGAATCATCCGTTTTGTATTTTGGTAGGTGCGCGATGGGCGACCTTCGATGAGATAACTAGCCACCGTAAATGGGGCCCCAGCAAAAGCCAGCAACGGAACGCTGGCAGGAAGTTCGCCCGCGAGTATTTTTACGGTCTCAATGACGTAGGCGAGATCGCTGTGCGGTTCAAGGGGGCGCAAGCGCAAAAGATCCTGCGGTGAACGAAAGGGATTCTCGGCGACTGGTCCTGTCCCTGGGGCGACATCAATGCCGAATCCCACTGCATGGGGCGGGACCACGATGTCGCTAAAGAGGACTGCGGCATCAACTCCGTAACGCCGAACTGGTTGCAGGGTAATTTCGGCAGCCAAATGGGGTTGCTTGATGGCCTCAAGAATGCTCCCATCTCCACGTATAGCCTTGTATTCGGGGAGACTGCGCCCGGCTTGGCGCATGAACCACACTGGGGTGTGCAGGTAATGACGACCCGCAGCGGCGGCAAGAAATGGTGATTCGGTGGTGGCGTTGGGTGACGTCGACATCAGTTGCGACGCTATCTCTACGCTTGCTCAGGCAACGGACTGTTCAAGAACTATCGATCGAGATTCGCCGAGTTGTGACATATTCGGCACCATTTCAGCAAATAGGCGGGCTCGAAATTAAGCGTCTCACGGTTGCCGTTTGGGCCGAGTCGTGGAAGGGTGACCTTTTCGGTCTGGCCGCAGGGCTGCTTCAATGCGGGCGATACGCGTGCGTGCTGGGGGGTGCGAGGTTGAACGCATGCCGGACACGATTGTCCTTTTTAAAGCAGCCGCAAGTTGGCGACCGTAACCCATTCGGACTACACGTTGGTCAGCATGGAACTCGGCCGAGCGGCCAACCATGTTTCCGAGAAATCTGATTGCAGAATACCCGGCGTTAAAAAATAGAGACATAGCGTTGAATATCGAGGCAATGAAACGACCGAGTAAGCGCGCTAATTCTGAGCGGCGCGCAAACGTGTCTGTGGCTGCGTGAGAAACATTGCGCATGAATGCGCCGACGCGAGCTAGGAAATAAACTGGCAAAGTGAGCCACTGTCCAATGGTCAGAGCAACGGTATGCGAACCGAGATGATGGCATAATTCGTGGGCCAGAACGCCACACAATTCGTCATGGTTGAGTTCTGTGATAGCGAAAGATGTGACAATCACTAGGTGACCGCCACTAGCGAAGGCATTGAGTTCGGTATCGTCCACGACCCCAACAGCAAAGTTTCGATCGCGTAGATGCCATGCTTG
>CALGTP010000606.1 GCA_937902105.1 uncultured Actinomycetes bacterium | reverse complement strand
GTAGCACGTCACGCACGTGCGCGCACTCATGGGAACAATCATATAAGGCAGGCTGCCCCGGCCCAATGAGAGGAAACCCTTTCTGCCGAATGTCCTCGTGCTTGGCGCAGAGAACGCCCACACAAGTTTTTGAGAGCCCTTCCTGCATTGGCAAGTAAGCATGCCCAAAAGTCCAGCGAACATCTCAGTAGCATCATGGAGCGAAGCGCGAGATAGTAGAAAACAAATCATGATGAGTTTGGCATCTCAAAGATTGCGATAAAGCACTTTGAAAACCGGAGGGGTGCATTCTTTGGCAACAAACGGGGCCTTGCTAATGGCCACTTGCTGATTGCCCCAAGGCACGTCCTTCGGCGCACGCAAGGCGCGCAGTGTCAAGCGTCACATATCACTGCATTTATGCGTCCAATGCCATGCTTCGATAAAAAACAAAAAGAGACCAACCGACGCCAGCGGTCCTTCGAACTTTGGCCACACACACCGCAGGTGCAGTACTTGTTTGCCGAAGATGCGGGGGCCACGGGGACAAGCGCCATATTCAATTGCAGTTCGGCGTGGCAGTTACGCACTTAGTTTCGGCTTAGTTTCTCATTCCTACAGAGGCAAATGCGCACGTGATTGCCGTCACACAAACCAACACGCACATACGCACACACATGCACACATACACACACGCACACGCACAAGCACGCACGCACATACATACACGCGTACGTGCGCCCATGCATACAATTTATCCATACGAATGCTCATACATACAAGCATATACGATATATACTGTGCGTGCTCTATATATTGATGTTACATGTTATGTGTGTGGACAAATGTGTGGATGTGGAGGGGGGTTGCCCTAGGTCATGCGCAAAATGAAGCTGCCAGGCTGCGCGCATCACCCTACGGGCTTCGGAGGGCAAATTCATGGGTTAAGTCCTGCCGTGACCTGTTTTATCCAAGAATATATACAAAGTCGACACCTGCTTCACCAACAAATGCAAAGCTGTGGTGCCAATTCCCGTTACCATCGTCTGCACTGAATCATCCAACGGTGATCTGGGTTAGTAGGTCAATTGACTTCGCACGCCCTGCGACACACGTGCTTGAGTATGACTGCAACGATTCTGATCGGGAGCGCATGCATTCTGATGCAAAACAAAACGGGAGCACCCGAGTTGCGCGCATGCCGGAAGCGTGGCCGAGAAACCCAGGAGCACCGCCTGAAGGCGAATGCACGTTCGTAGCTGACTTATAGCAAGGCATGGACGGGTCTTTGAGTTTATGCGTATGCAAAAACGTAAGCTGACAAGGTGCAAGTTCATGTCTAAACAAAGGATTGGCTCGTTTACTCGAGCTGGGTAAGTTTGCGTCTAAATAATCACTATGCTCAGCGCGCAACTAACCAACAGCCAGCATTCAATCAACAATGGCCAAATTATCGAACACGGCATGCTGGAACAACATTGGAGAATGTGTGGAATGTGTGGAGGCAGTAATGTGCGTCAGTCAATGTGTATGAAAGGATGTGGTAGTCAAATTCCTAGGTGATGGAACGTGTAATGATAATCGTTGACCTTGATCTTGCACAGTGGATGTCGTGACGCACTTCGACAGATAAAATGGCAAAGGGGCCGCTTTGGTGCATGCGCGCCCCACTGGCTTGCCCAAAACAAGCCAATGAGTCCCCAAATAAATGTTCATATGTTAACTTATTTGCCATGGAAACTGTAATTTGTTTTATGAATGCTTGGGGGTGCCATCCACTATAACGTGCCTATTTGTGAACAAACGAGAAAACGTCTCATAGCTGGGAACCCTAAGGAAAAAACAACATGAAATAAGTTAGAATTAACGATTTTCCGATGAGTTCATACCTGAAACGAGCCATTTCCAACGGACGCGCCAGGTCGCCCTTCTAACCAAGTGACTTATGCTGAGCTCCATGAGTAACAGAGCATGCTAGGCCGCTAGGCACATGCGCCAAACAGCCATATTTTGTTTCGGTGTCTTTTTGTTGCTCTGCTCTGCTCTGCAAACGTGGATCAAGAATCTAATGCTCTGTATGGTAACAACACTGGACATGTCTTGAAATTACTCTGTGACATCATGGCGTATTGTAGATGGCTACGCACTATTCTTGCACCACGGTGAACCGAGGCTCTTTCAATGACCTGCGCCCTGGCCATCGCCAGCAGGCACGAAAAAAACAAATAGCTATCTCTGCCCATGCCTATGAAAAGCTCCTGCTTCTCAAACGCAGCACCCCCCCCCTCCAGATGGTCATGCGTACCAGAACCTATATAGCCGCCTTACTAGAACAACGAAGGTGCATGTGATTTTAAGCAGCCTATGTGATTGCAACTTGCCGTGGCTAACGTAGCCTCGGGTTCTTGCTTGAGTCTGGCTGACACCAGACTGCCCCCAAAGAACCACAGACTACACGAGTATCACACGAGAATGCAAGCAAATGCCTGCCACCATCATCATGAATCTGCACGTCTATCTTTGCCTTACTGGACAACGTGTGGTCTTCATGAACCCACAATCTACTAGTTCACAGCCAATATCGATCAGATATATTTCCTGTCAGATTTGTATCTTTGTTGGTTTTGTTATCGTGTATTGCGTTTGGCAATGGTTGGCCACCCATAAAAATAATGATGTCGTAGCCCAGACAAACTGACCGGGCATTTCAAACAGTTGGGTTTGTCCACAAGTCAAACTTGTGTGGCAGGGCTAGCAAAAGCGCCAACGTTGGCACAGCCAAGCATTGGATTGAATGGCTTTCACCTAAAAGGCCCTTGAGCTGGTTTCTCGACAACGTGCCAGACGTTGGCGGTCGAACCCAGCCGTAAATTTGCAGACCCTCTGACGGGTGCACGGCTCGGTCTAAACCGAACGAATAAACTGTGGAAGAAGTTGCAAAGGCGCCGATACTCTCCTTGCCTGTCATGGTGCATGGTAAATGGCCCTTTGCGACATGAAGTGGATGGCCAATTTGTCCGATGGCCAGTTTGTTTGTCCTCCATAACTGCCAAGGGAGGAACCTTCTGCAGTTGAGCAACACCATGACCATCCTCATCAGCATCATCTAAAACAACAGAGAACTTGCCCATCTTAGCACGAGCATATTGCCCTACAGCAAACACTGGTCGTTCATTCGAGGACATAACGTTCATTATGCACTGGGTGAATTTCATGCTCTGAAACACATTTTCTTGATCCCGGCACCTTGCTTCCTGAGGAGCTGCTGACTATAATCAACGAACAAGTTTTTGGCTGCCTCCAGGGCCCAGCCAACAATACAAGCCATTACATAGAACACTAGAAGGGGATCATTGTAAAAAATTGCACAAGATTTAACAATAATTCCTATAGATTCCTGTAGCAATCACTATATAATTCCTTCTTGTTTAGGGCACGTTGGCTGGTCCCTGGCCTCTCTCGCTTCCTTGGTTAGAGGATCGAGCTTTTTCTTCAAACACCATGACAAGTACGCCATGTTCAGGACAGCTTTGTGCCTGGCAGTCCAAAGTAAGTTGATTTCGAGCCCCAAAAACGTTACTGAACAGGTGTTAATTCCACTGACTTCTCTACAAAGTTGACCAAACTAGCCAAAAATAAACCCAAAGACGACCTAGAAACACTACTTGACACTACTTTATACTTGGTCTACCTGGGCACCCCGTTCATGCCGCGAAGATTTGGTTTTCCATCCGTCCAAGATGTCAGCCTTCGTTAAACTTTGGATTTAAACAAGTTGCAACCAAAGCAAAGTTCATGCAAAATACTGCTCCCATCATTACCCCCCCCCCCCCCTATTAATAAAGCCTCGTTTCCAGCTCCGTACTCCCCTTAGTTAGATTGCTGCCGATTTCTCATTAGGGAAACACCCTGCTAAGCCGAACCCCCACCCCCTATTACATAATTCGTCTTCCATTCAGCCGCTAGAAGCCTCCGGAAACATCAAAACGAGTGATGGGCGATCTGGAGATGTTAGTCTTTAGAAGAACCCGCAACCCAAGTGAGTGGTAATGTGACGTAACCGTTGTACTTACTACCAAGTA
>CALGTP010000605.1 GCA_937902105.1 uncultured Actinomycetes bacterium | reverse complement strand
TTCAGCTCTGTTCATTATTTCGCGCCATTCGCCTTCGGGTACCGTAATTTGGCGTTCCTCTCCACGAGCCCCACCGTTGGACTGCTCCTGGAAACGGGGAAACCCGCCAACCGATTCCTGACCGAATCCAGCGAATGGATTATTTGATCTCACAGCATTTTGTTCATTCAACCCAGCAGCGGCAGCGCCAGGGCCTCCTACGTTGGAGCCAGCCCCAGCAAACCCGTACGCACTAGTTCGCCTGAATGTCACAGCAGCATTATTGTAAACTTCGGCGACATGGCCTTGCCCGGCACCGGCGCGTAGAGCAGAAGGACCCGCTATAGCCTGCCCGGAGCCGTTTCCGCGCAAGTATAACGACGGAAACTCCCGCCGAGGTTCGCGCGACGGAGGAAAAAGCACATTGCCAAGTTCCCGGGCAGACGCCCTGTCAACGCTAGTCTCAAACCCGCCGCCAACTCGGCCACCGCCTCCGTTCAATCCGGAAGCGGCACTTGCAGAGCCAGCACCACGAAAGATGCTGTTATCCATTGCCACTGCAAATGCCTCTTCAACCCCTTGTATAGGAGAATCAGGAGATCCGTACCTAGCTGCCACCACAGGCTGTTCGGTTCCGAAACTCCCCCGCTCTCCGCAATGACCTTGCGCCAACGTGTAGTCCATATGTTCCGACATTGTTTCAAGTCAGCAGAAGATCCCGCTAAAAGACTTTAGCAATCCTGAGCAAATGTGTAAGTCGACGCAATTTCACAAAAGTGATAAAAACCCTCGTAACACAATTAAGCAAACCCTTAGGCACCCGGGCCACCGCACGGTACTAAGCAACTGAACCTTAGTTGTGAGCAGGATACGAGGCTGATAACCTGTGATTTGGCTAGCTACAGTGCTTAGCAAGTGTTCCACGATACACACAGCAGCACAGTACAGCAGCAGCAGTTTAAACCAGTAGCTGAACAACAAGGGCCGTTCAAGCAGACTGACACAAGAAGCAGTCTCTCCTGTTTCGTCAGGTGCGAGCATACAAACTCCTTGAGTCGGTTGAAAGCTGCGGCATCCTATCGTGATACCTGCATATGAGTTTGCGTAATGTATTGGTTAGACAGTGACTTTTCACACCCCCCACTGTGGGAAGGAGTGATAGACTGTACACGGCCACTTCGAAAAGTCCAACCAGGCTCTATCAAAGCTCGCTTCCTTGAACGATTATTTTAAAACAGTGCAGGGCTGGCAGACACTCTAAGCAGAAGATACCGCTACCAGGGCACATATTCAGAGCAAAGCAGGAGAAACCGCTAGAAGCTCTCTTTCACAATGGAAGCATTGGTGCTAGCAAGTGATATTCGTGCACGTGTCCCCCCACGTTTCTCGCAACTGTGTGAGATTATTTAGCAGAAGATCCAGCTACACTGCATCCATCTTCGCTGGGCTGAGTCCCGCAGAGTACGAAGCTGGTGGAATTCGTGCCAGACGCTTGGCTGTCAACTGACCTGTCCCTTGAAGCAATGCGCTGTGCCGCTCCAATTCTGATGTCGATATCTCGGCCCCGAGATACAGTCGCCCGATCTTGCGCATCAGCGATGAGCTCGGCCTCAGCGTCGCGACTTCTGCTTTGCTGTCGCAACCGTCCTTCTGATATTGCACCGATCGATCGCGCCCGTACTTCTGCCTGCACGTAGTTCTGATCGGTGGAAGCTGCAGATCCGGTTGCTGGTTCGTCATGACTTCCTTGCACTTTGGAATTCATGGCTAAGAGCAGCGGGCCAGCTTTCCAGGCATTCTCGCGCTTCCGAACGTCATATTGTCTACTGACGACATTTCGCAGCTGGTCGTCTAGCTCGTCCATTCTGTTCTGTATATCCATACTCACCCTGTCCATGCGGCCACTCAGCGTTTCACCCGCAATCTTCATCATCTTGACTTGCTCGTTTACCTAAAATAATGAAAACTCTGTGTTGGGCTCCATATTGTTGCAGCACTTCGTTGCCTCGGTCCTGACCCGTGTCACTTCGCTGCTAAGCCGTTTGAGCTGAGAGTTCATGTCACTATGGACTGTCTTGTGCCATTCGTGCTGTTTGATGTCGAACTTATGCTGTTCGTCATGTAACAATTCCATCACACCGATAATGGCCGTTTTGAGTTCCTGCTCAAAGGATGCGTCATAAGCTGCAAATGCGTTTTCCAGTTTCTTGCGTTCTGCCCACATTTGATTCTGAAGCTTGTGGCTCACCTTTAGCTTTTCGCCTAAATGGTTCGTGATCTTGTCTTCGACGTCATCGAGCGTCCGTTCAATGGCTTTCATGCGGTCATCAAGGTAGTGTATGGCCTTCTGCAGCTTCAAATTGACCATCAGCTTGTCTTCGTGCTGTTTGACGAGCCCGCATTCGATTTTGATGAGTCGTTGTTCTATGGCTCCCATTCGATCCTCACCGGTCTGTCGATAGTTGTGGACTTTCTGTTCCACTGCGGCCGTCCGACTTCCGAGGTTATGCCATAGTTTCCCCTCGAGCTGCTCCAGTGAGTCGCTAGCAGCGTCATCATCCGCCACATCAGAAGCAGGAGAAACTGCTATGCCTGAAGACGAACCAGGGACGATGTTGCCAACAGCAGGAGAAACCGCTATGTTTGACGGCAAATTATGGATGTCATCGAATAATCTCTCAAGATTGCTTTCGGTGAGATAGGGAATCTTCTTGTAGACATCCAGGTAGATCTTCTCCCCTATAGGGCTGGTCAGGAAGGGCGCTTGTCCCGTCTCCCATGTAAAGCTATATCCAAGCTCCATGCAGTCTTTGCCAATTGATACGACTTTTGGCGGCGAGCTCCGGATATCCACGTCGATGTTTTCGCTTAGCTCTTTAACATCAAAACTCATGATGTTCGTGAGCGTATGACCTGTTATACGGAACGTGTTCGAGATGGCGTGCTCCATGGAGCGTGAGTGCCGCCGGAGATCCTCGCTGCACGTAAATGTCCTGATGCAACCAGCATGGAAATTCGCCTGGATCATGTTCTTTGCGCTCATGTTTCAGTAAGCTCCGACGGTCCTTCATCACCTTTAAGCACAGGGCGCACTGTCCATCATCCGACCTCGCAGGGGTCCCCTTTTGTACTACGAATGAGCCCTCGACATCTCTGAATCCTTTGACAATCATCCGACCCACAGGTCTATCGCCAGCGCTGGAAGATGCTTCAATCCCCGAGGCCTTAGCAGGAGAATCCGCTATGTCGGCTTCATCGTCATCGCTGCTTTCCATGATGTACAAGGGTGCGTTATCGTCCATGGCCATTCTTGCGGCTCCAGCGGTCATTTTAGCCAACGATCGGCTCTGACCAACGTCTATTGCGCAGCAGCAGGTGGGTCAGCTGGTGGGTCGCACTCGACTGTCCACACGTCCCAACCACACCCGGGGCACGGGTGGTGCACTCCAAACTCCACCCCTGAGGAGAAGCAAAGACCGCAGTGTCCACACTCTTCTTCTGGGCAGCCAGCAAACCGTTGCGGCGGCGAGTCAACAAAGGCTCGCTTGTCAGGGATTGCAGTGCTGGCCATCAGCGCGCGGAGGAGAAAATGGCTACGGTATTCTCCGCATCAGCCAGACCAGCGACATTCAGGAACGCAAGCACTGTGCTTTGGTTTGTTAATGTCAGGGACTAAGGATTCGACACGGCAAGACTAAACGCTTCACGCAATCTTTTAACAAG
>CALGTP010000604.1 GCA_937902105.1 uncultured Actinomycetes bacterium | reverse complement strand
AACTGACTGAGAACATTGACAAGTAAATGGTGCTCTGCTTGGTGCATCCGTGTGGCGAAATCTTCCAGCATGTCTGACTCAAGGATTGGTACGACAGTAGTCCCTAGGACTGGTCCATCGTCCACTCCCTCATCAGGAACCAGGTGAACCATGACACCGCTTGACACTCGACCGCTATCTCGTTCAGCGAAAGCCCGTTCAATGGCTTGCGTCCCAGCAAATTCTCCCGGGAGAGCGGGATGCACATTGATGATCGGAGCGTCCACAGCGGTAATGAAATGATTGCTCAGAATCCGCATCCAACCCGCTAGTACCACGACATCAGGTTTCAGGGCCTTGACGACATGAGCGAGGCGCGAGTCATAAGTGTGGCGATCTTCGCCCTCCTCACGACCCACATGAAAAGCAGGTATTGCTGCATCACGTGCTCTCGTTAAAACGAATGCGTCAAGATGATTTGACACCACACCCACCACTTGGACGTCAAGAAGTTGGGCTTTTTCTGCGTCAATAATGCTTTGCGCATTACTTCCCCAACCCGAGGCCAAAACAACAAGGCGAGCGCTCACGCTAAATCGACCTCACGATTCCCTGAAGTCACTTCTCCAATGACCCAGATTGACTCTTCAATCTGCGAACGCAATTCCTCAAGGTCAGATGGCTTGACGATGATCACCATACCGATGCCCATATTGAAGGTTCGATACAACTCACGATCTGGCAGTCCGCTGACATCACGAATGAGTTCAAAAATTGGAATCATCGGCCATGAGCCAAGATCAACCTTGGCAGAACAACCTGGAGGCAAGACGCGCGGAATGTTTTCTTCAAAGCCTCCGCCGGTGATATGCACCAAACCCTTGATCACATCGCCTTTCAGAGCAAGGTCAAGAACATTGAGGTAGGAGCGATGCGAGGCCAGCAGAGCATCACCCAAGGTGCAAGTCCAACCTTGCGGGACAACATCAAGAGGCAAGCCAGCGAAAATTCTGCGAGCCAACGAATAGCCATTGGTATGCAATCCCGACGCAAGCAAACCAACCAGCAAGTCACCCGGTTCAATCGTCTTGCTCGGCAATAAACGGGAGCGATCGACGACCCCCACCAACGTTCCCGCTACATCGAAATGACCTGGCGAGTAAACACCTGGCATCTCAGCAGTTTCACCGCCCAGCAAGACACATTGGTTAGCTGCACAAGCATCGGCCATTCCACCGACTATCGAAGCCACCATCTCTGCGGAGACATGAGAGGACGCGACATAGTCCAGAAAGAAAAGTGGTGTCGCCCGCTGTACTAGGACGTCATTCACACAATGGTTCACAATGTCATGACCAATCGTGTCAAAGCGACCGAGGTCGGTAGCCAACATCACTTTGGTACCAACTCCATCTGTTGAAGCCACCAAAACTGGATCATTCATCGTCATCAGTGAACGCACACTCAGTGCTCCACCGAAGGATCCGAGGCCGCCTAACACATCGCTGGTATGCGTGGCTTCAACTTTCTTCTTCATCAAATCAACGGCGCGATTACCTTCATCAATATTGACACCGCTATTGGCATACCCACCCGTGGTCCGCGCTAATTCTCGCCACCCAATATCGCGACGGATTTGTTGACCCTCAAAGTTCACATGCTTGATCGCCGCGTAGGCAGCCACTCGGGCACTGCTGAGATCCTCGCCTAGACCAGTCACACACATCACCCGACCGCCATTGACACGGATCTCATTGCCAGCCTTCTCGGTGCCAGCATGGAACATCTGCACATTGTCGCTTTTGGCAACGCTCTCTAGTCCAGAGATCACGCCACCAAGAATCGGCTGACTCGGATATCCAGGTGCAGCTGCCACGACCGCGCATGAGGTCTTAGAACTCCATCGAATATCTAATTCGCTCAACGTCCCGTTCACGCAGGCTAGTAAAACGCTTTTGAGTTCTGATTGCAAAAGAGGAAGCAGTGCTTGGGCTTCTGGATCACCAAAGCGACAATTAAATTCAATAAGTTTGGGACCCTGTGCAGTGAGCATGATTCCCGCGTAGAGCACGCCGACATAGGCGATCCCCATTGCTCGTAGACCATCAGTAGCAGGTTGAATGATTTCTCGAACAATGCGATCCACCATGTCACTCGGACAAGATGCCGTGGGAGCGTATACGCCCATGCCCCCAGTGTTCGCTCCCGTGTCGCCTTCACCAATACATTTGTGATCACGCGCCGGAGGCATGGGGCAAATGGTTGTTCCATCAGTGAACACCAATAAGGAGACCTCGTCACCGAATAATCTTTCTTCGAGCACCAAGTCACCTGAGAGACTGAGTGTCTTAATGGCGGCATTGCGTTCGTCAACCGATGATGGCACCACGACACCTTTACCAGCAGCCAAACCATCGGCTTTGACAACGATTTCAAAACTTTGTTGGTCAGCCCACTGACGGGCTCGCTCGGCTGCTTGTGGACCAGCGAAAACTTCGCTCACTGGTGACGGGATGGAATGCTTTGTCGCAAAACTTCGACAGAAGGCCTTGGAAGTTTCCAACATCGCAGCCTGCGCTGTTGGACCGAAAACCGGAATTGAAGCCCACCGTAAAGCGTCGCTCACCCCAGCCGCCAAAGAACTCTCTGAACCAACAACAACTAGATCGATGGCTTCACGTCGACACAAATCCACCACTGCTTGCGGATCTGTGGGATCAACATCCAGACGAAGCCGAGATCCCCCATTGCCTGGAGCTACAAAAACTTCATCATCGTTGGCGTGATGCTCCCATTCCAAAGCCCAGGCAATCGCATCTTCACGTCCCCCCGACCCGAGAACCAAAATTCTCACGAGATCACACCAGCTTTTCTGGCACTCAACCTCAGCGCAGT
>CALGTP010000603.1 GCA_937902105.1 uncultured Actinomycetes bacterium | reverse complement strand
AATCCGACGTGTTCGACGTACGGCGCAGAGAAGACGAGCCGTGGAGCGAGACCGCTTCGAGTAGCGAAGACGGCCATGACGATGAAGAAGGCGACGTTATCGAAGCTGCCAATGACGCCTTGTTGCTGGAGCTGGATGCAGATGCTGTCACCGCTTCCGAGACGTCAAGTTCTCCGTTTCGACGTTTTGAGGAGGAGACCGCCAAGGTTGTAAACATGCTGCGTCGAAACCCACTTCTTCCCGAAGGAGTGAGTGCGGATGCAGCTGTGCGGGTGAGTGGAATGTATTGTGGGTTCGCGGGATGTGATGCGGTGGGGCCGTCGGCGGAGTGGGTCGTGGACCATCCGGGCAAACTCCCGCGCGACTGGCTGGCGCAACACATTCACCATACACACTTAGAAGACCTTCGAGGCATGTTCGTTGCAGCGGAGCGATGTGTGTCTGCTAGTCCAACAACGTGTGCGTTGTGTGATGGCAAGTTCCAAGAACGTTTCGTTGAGTTGTACACGCGCGCTCTACATACGGCGCAAGAAAGAAGCATTCCCGACGTAGGCAGCACGGTGGACCGGCGTTGCATAGAGGCGTTTTACGAAGCTTACCGGGACGATCGGATCGAGTCGCTCGTGTGCTTCTGTTGCGCACAAATTTTCGTGCGCGACGACGGCGATACGGCATGCAAGATTCGGCATTACAAGGCGCTCGAACCTGAGTTTCTCGGGCTACCAGTAAGTGTCGCCAAGAAAGCAGTCGGTGCCCTGGATCGCAAGGTGTATGAGGACCGGTACACGCAATCCGGCTTCGTCGACGAAGCCGACAAGGAATCGGCCTTGCGTCCATGGACCGTCTCCGTGCCGATTTGCGGGACTGACGTGGAGGTGCTCTGTTGTCTCGAGGACCGTATCTGCACACGGGAACACGCGTTGCCCGACAAGTTATGCGAGGAATGTGAAGTCGCGCTGTGCGACGACTGTCACTCGTCTTTGAAAATCGGCAAGCTGCCGAAGTTGGCTCTCGCCAACGACATGTGGGTCGACTTCATGTTCAGCTTTATTTTCGAGAACAATGTGACGTACGCGGAGCTCGTGGCTGCCTCGGTGGTGCACCCGGTGATGTCTACAATGGAGGTCACGATAAGTGAGCGGTGGAAGCGTGCGGGTGGCCGCCACGACCTGTCGGCGTTCGTGCACAAGCACGAAGGGACTCTTGGAACGATCGGCGCCGTCACAGTGTACGTGTTGAGCGCCGAGGAGATACTGACGCAGATCGCCAACGTGGATCGTGGGGACGATGACGCCAGAGTAGAAGCGCCCTTGGTGGAGTTGCCGCTGCCTCCGAAGGAAGTCGCCGGCCGGTTGCAGTTTCGTTTGTACGCCATCAGAGATTACTGGACGGGTGAGACGAAGGACCGTCTGTTGAAGGAAGGAATCGTGCGCGCTAATGTCGTCGCCGAGTTGATCTCGTTGTGCATAGCGCGAGGGCTACCAGGGTACGCAGACTACGGGGCGAAGGTTCCGAACTATAAGGAAGCCATACTTAAGCGCGCCAAGCTCCTGTATCCGTCGTCGTCCGAGCCTATTGCCGAGCTATTCTCCGTGTACACCGAGGAGTTCGAGTCCAACGACATCACGGAGGGGAAGGCCGCGGTGCCGGCCCCACCGACGAATAGCTTTGAAGAGGATCCGTTCTACACCGTGTCGGCCATGGGCATCGTGTGCGGCGCGAACATGCACGCCGGCATGACTGACAACCAGCGCACGTTGCGTGGGTTGTTGCACCTGCAAGACGATGCTAGACGTCAGCAACGGGTATGTGGGTTGCGCTTCAATCACAACGAGCTCATCGAGACGTTCAACCCCTACTTCTTTGCCATCGCGTATCCGTTCCTATATTCTAGGGGCGGTGCGTGGATCGACTACAAATACAACCCGAGCAAACGGCGTTCACCTACGTATGGTCCACGCGTCGAGTTGGATGATTTTGTGAGGCGGCAGTGCAGGACGATCATGAAACAATTTGTGCGCGATCGCACGCACATCTTCGCTAGTCGAGACATGTATCAACGTAGCAAAGTCAACATGGGGTCGTACGTGGCGGTGACATCGGAGATGGCGACCAGAGGCGGTGAAGAGGGCGCCAACGAGCGTCATCTTGCAGCCGAACTCGTCGCGGACATCAATGACTTGCTGCACAAGCTATGGGACTCTTACATCAGCGAACGTGGATTCACGGTGCATGTCGGAGGTGACATGAATCGGCTGAAGTGCTTCCCTGGGTTGACGGGGTTGCAGCAGAAGCTGTTACACAGTTACAGCTTGGTCGCGCGGAGGATTGCCGGCACGGCTGAAGCGCGCAATATGATGCGCAAGTACAGCGAGGGGATGATCGTCCGCTATGGGAACCCAATCATGCTCACCATCTCTCCGAACCCGTTGCACAATATGCTTGTATGCCATCTGCATCGGGGGATGAAGGCAGACCCGATTTACCTCCGCGAGGACGACGTCAAGAAGTATATTGGCAGGAAGGAACCATCGCTGGAAACGTTTCACGACGCCGACGGTAACGTCTCGTGCGGCATCTTCGTCCCGATGGACCACCCGTCGCTAACAGGAGTGGACGTTCCATCTTTCGAGACACGAAAGAAGATCGCTGCGCATGACCCGCTAGCATGCGTGTACGCGTTTCGCGTCACGGTGATGCTGCTGTTGCGCACGATGGTAGGGTGTCGAGTGTGCTCCGACTGCCCCGGGCTGTCCCCGAAGTGCCGGTGTCAAGATGCGTTCGGAAGCGTGTCCAATGCAGAGGGCGGCGTTTTCGGAATGGTGATCGCCTACTGCGGCAGCATCGAAGCGCAAAAGCTATCTGCACTCCACGCTCACATGCTGCTCTTCATCTGCAGCGTTTTCCTGAAAATGACGACCGTGGAAATTGCGAAACTACTGTTGCGACGCTTGGCACCGTTCGATGACGGTATGGCAAAGATGCACCAGTGGAAACGACATTGCTGCTCCGAGTCCCTCGCAACGAGTCGCATATCGCAATTTACCGAGCGCCAAGTGGACGACATTGAGGAGCAATGGCGTTCGCGCCATCAACACGACGCAGCATTGTTGGTGCATGCGCACTCGCCACGGGTGAATGCAATGGATGCTAGCGAGTGGCGCGCGTGGTTCGACCGAAACGAGACCGCCCGACGGCTGTTATGCAACTTGCACGTGCATCCTAAGGACCTCGACGGAGAGCGTCGCGTGCCGAACAGCTGCCTGCCAAAATCCGAGACTCAAGTGCGCAAGCGTCAGCGCGCTAAACGGACCGGGATCAGGTTGCGAGAAGCGGCCACTTGCAAGTACTCGTTCCCGAAAAAAGTGATTGTTCAGCCGGCAGTGCTATGCGCGAGACGGGCGCGAAGACTCGAGCTCAAGACGCAAGGAGACCGGAGTGCGGTCGGCATGCACGACGGACCGCGCCAACCATACGTGCAACATGACGGGACCTTATCGAAGACGGCCTTGCCGCTCGGTGAATGCAGCCCGGCTCTATCGTTGGTGTGCGGCTTTAACTCGCATGTCTTGTGGACGTACCGGTGCCCCCCTATCGGCGCAGCGCACACAGATAGTACGTGCCATAGCCGCAAGTGTCGCGTTCAGTCGTCAGATGCATCAGCTGTGCGGTCGCTCATGCGAGCCGTCGGTAGAACCGGAAAGATCATCGTCGGGTACGTATGCTCGTACCATACGAAGACGGCACGCATCGCGCGGACGCGTATTCAGAAGTTCGCGTTGATGTACGAACATCGGCTTCGTATGCACCAAACTCAGGCCGGTTCGGACAAGAAGCAGTCACTTGCACAGTTTAGCCGTAGTGCAATCGCACGGTTGCTTACAGACAGCATCACGAACTGTTCGACCATGTACGGTCCCGAGGCGTGCAACTTGCTCGTGTACAACAGCAACACGGACGCCACGAGAGCTGAGTCATTCTACAGTGCACCGCTGGTACAGTTCTCGTGTCGATTGCTACGTTGCGAGTTCGATCGCGTGCGGGAGCCGCAACGCTTTAGACGAATGCGTATGGAAGGATGCGGATTTGACGCAGCCCTTACCGCAGACGTCTCGAACTTTAGCGGGCAGATTTACGGGCTGCGATCTCCGCACGAAGCGATATGGGAAGTCTCGCCATACGAGGTCTCCTTGTATTGGTACCCGCGACTGGCCACGTTCCCAAGAAACCTCGCAGACGACAATTCCGGGAAGTTTCACTGCAGACTGACGGAGGCGGGGAAAGAATACTGCACGTCGAACGGCTTGGAGTGCGAAGATGATTTTCTCCCGGGAATTCACTACCACGTGGCTAACAACATAACATGTGGCTGCGTCAACGGCGAACAGTGGATCCCGCTGCACGTGGACGCGCCCGGTACATACCGCCACACATTTGTGCTCGCGCGCCACGACCGTCCGAGGGTGCCGTGGTTTGCGTACCCGTATGAGCGCGACAGCAATCAGAACGATCGCGCTAAAGCGAAGCTAGCGTACTTCTCGCCATGGACATGCATCGAGGCCGCTCAAACACGAGCAGTCCCGTACGCTCGCACTATCAAGACGGACTCCATCTCATACAAGGACGCTTGGAACGATTTTTTGAAGTCTCGGCTACCGTGCGAGACGTTGTGGCGCTACATCAATGGATTCGAGACAATCCACGACATCGCGACTCCGACTTGTGACCCGTGCGAGGACGAGAACGACTACGAAGACGTCACTCGCCTCGCAACACTGAGTGCGGCAGAGCTACACACAACGTCAAACAACGGCGTCCCGATCGACGTTCGCGTGTGGCGTAGGTCTATGCGACCAACTCAAGGCGCCACGCGAGTAGCTTCAAGCACCATAGTCGCAACTCCGAACACAAGACAGTCGCGAGATTTCTTGCAGGGGCAGCCGGTCATCTCGCAGGCACGTGATCCGGGATTTCGTCGACACGATGGGCGCGTGCGCAACATGTACGACTTCTATACCAACTTTCCCGTGAAAGAGACGATTGTTCGCTGGCGCAATCAGCGTGCCGCAGACCCGTCGATCCGACGTGTCGCGGAGCAAGAGCGCTTTGTCCTCGACTTCACGAACTTCCTATTACGACGAGCGGACGAGATGACGCGTTGGCTTCAGGGAAACGACACGAAACGCGTCCTTGCGCACGAGCTGCCGCCAGACTGGATGGAGGATCCTCCGTTGTTTTTTGTCACCGGTCCGCCCGGTACTGGGAAGAGCTTCGTTACGCAGGTTCTACGATCGCTCTTTGACGCTCTTGAGTGGGAAGAGCACGCAGACTATCAATACTGCGCCTTTCAGGCGTCCACGGCGTTGCAGTGCGGGGGACGCACAATACATCACGTCACCGGCAAGGGGCAGTGGGGAGATGCGGGACTCGCAAGGATCGACGGAGCCCGACTTCAAGTTTTAGTAGTCGACGAGTGTAGCATGATGGACGCCGGTCTATTCGATGACGTGGAGGTGGCGTGTAAGCAAACGGCTGAGCGGACGGATTCGCCATTGAGGATGAAACTGTTCGGCGGCAACGCAGTCATTTTGGTAGGCGACTTTGTTCAGCTGCCTCCCGCAGCCGGCACGACGCTGGACTCGCCTTTGCAACTCATGGCGTTCGAGCTGAAATACAAACAAAACATCCGTAGCGGGCTAAAGCTTTTGTGGGACAACCCAAACGTTCGGCTGTACGAACTCACGGAGCAGATACGTATCGTCGACGCGTGGTGGAGCGCCGTCTGCACTAGCATGCGTTCCGGCACGCTAACCCCGACATACATCGAGTTCATGCACGGTAAAAACACGCTCGTCCCCGGCTCATTTCTGGAAACGCAGCCGTCGTGCGGCGTGCGCACCGCGACGGGCACCGTGTTGTGCGGCAATGATGCCTGTTTATCGTTAATAGGAGAGACTCCGGATCACATACGGCGTGAAGAGTGTTCCGAATGCCAGCGTCACCGCAGAAACCGGCATGTCGTCCATGCGACCTCTAGCTCAGAACGCTGGGGCGATCCAATGTTTAAGGCCGCTCGGTTCATAAGCTACGACAACGCCACAGTCTACGCAAATGGTTTCGAACGTTCATTGCTCGAGGCCGAATCGCTCGACCCGCCGCAGCGCTGCATCTTGTCTTGCGCGCACGATGTCATTCTGTACTCTAACACGATGAGCGACGAACGTAAGCTCAAGCTGAAGAAGGCGTGGCTCGATTTGCCGGCAGCATCTTGCAAGCGACTGGGAGGTAAAGCGCCTATCTTTCGGGGTGCCTCGGTCGCGTTGACGATGCACATGGATAACGGTGACCGCGAGAGATACAATCTACCGAAGGACCGAATAGGCAAAATCGTCGGTTGGGACTGTGACGACAACGAGCCAGCGCACACCGCTGCCACGGCACACTTCGCGTTCGTTCCAAAGGTGGTATACGTCCAGTTCTTCGACAAAGACGGCAACCCCGAGGCGTGGACGCACCCGACGCTGCCCGGAACGCGCGGCGTGTACCCCGTGAAGAAAAAATCGTGCATTTGGTACGTGCGGAACAACAAGGACCAGCGGGTTCGCCGCGAGCAAACTCCGCTTACCTCAGGCTGGGCCTCGACGATCCATGTCGCCCAGGGACGCGAGATGATGCCGATCGTCGAGTTGCCGAAGAGATCATTGCCAGTCGCAGCGTACGTAGCCCTCACGCGCACGCAGAGGAGCGAGTCCATCATCATTACCGGCGACTTCGACTTCTCCGTGTTCAGTACAGGACAGCCGTTGAACTTCCGCAATGAGCTACTCCTCGCGAAGCTGCGCGGCAACACGCAGGAGTACGAGACACTCTTCGCGCGCTACTTGCAGCAGCGGTCAGCCAAGACGTCCGTGGCCAAGCGAGAGGCGGGCGAAGTGGGCTGTCGCAAGCGCAAGGCGGCAGGTGGTGAGAACGGCGATCCGAACAAGAAGGGTGG
>CALGTP010000602.1 GCA_937902105.1 uncultured Actinomycetes bacterium | reverse complement strand
CCTGATGGAGGACCGTAGCGATTCTGACGTGCAAATCGATCGTCGGAGCTGGGTATAGGGGCGAAAGACTAATCGAACCATCTAGTAGCTGGTTCCTGTCGAAGTTTCCCTCAGGATAGCTGGTGCTCATTAACGAGTTTCATCCGGTAAAGCGAATGATTAGAAGCATTGGGGGCGAAACGCCCTCAACTTATTCTCAAACTTTAAATGGGTGAGAAGTCTGTGTTGCTTGAGTGAACTCGGACACTGAATCGGAGTGCCTAGTGGGCCATTTTTGGTAAGCAGAACTGGCGCTGCGGGATGAACCGAACGCAAGGTTAAAGTGCCCAAATGGAAGCTCATGAGATCCCACGAAAGGTGTTGGTTGCTTAAGACAGCAGGACGGTGGCCATGGAAGTCGGAATCCGCTAAGGAGTGTGTAACAACTCACCTGCCGAAGCAACCAGCCCTGAAAATGGATGGCGCTTAAGCTTCTTACTTATACCTTGCCGTTGAGCCAGAGCAGGTCCTTGTGACCCTGACGGCTCAACGAGTAGGCAGGTCGAACCGGTGGCGCGGAAGGCTCTGGGAGTGATCCTGGCTGGAGCCGCCGGTTGTGCAGATCTTGGTGGTAGTAGCAAATACTCCAGGGAGGCCCTGGAGGACCGATGTGGAGAAGGGTTTCGTGTGAACAGCCGTTGAACACGAGTCAGTCGATCCTAAGGCTTAGTGGAAGCATTGTTCAATGGAGCGGTGATCTATCTTTCTAGCTAGAGCCGCATCTACAGCCGAAAGGGAATCAGGTCCTTATTCCTGAACCTGGTAGCGTAACCGTTTGGGAACCTCGTATCTCACGTGGTAACACGAACAGAGCTTGAGACGCCCGCCTGAACTCTGGGAAGAGTTGTCTTTTCTGCATAAGCAACCGAGGCCCTGGAATTTCTTTGAGAAGAGAATGGGTTTTGGTTCGCCAAGAGCACAGCAGTTCTTGCTGTGTCCATGAGCGTCAGGCGGGACCTTGAAAATCAAGCTAAGGGCTTCGGCGATTCGCACCAGCTCGTACCCATATCCGCAGCAGGTCTCCTAGGTAAACAGCCTCTGGTCGATAGAATAATGTAGGTAAGGGAAGTCGGCAAATTGGTTCCGTAACTTCGGGAAAAGGAATGGCTCTGAAAGCCGGGGTGTTTGGGCTTAGTGCAGGAAGCAGTCGGCTTATCGGTGGGCCTGGCCAAGCCTTCGTGGTGAAGTCGGTCCCATTCTCAAGCTACTGTGGAGTGCCTTTGCTTCGCGGTTCCGGGCAACCGGGTGACCGTTCAGGCATCAATTAACGGCTAATTCAGAACTGGCACGGACAAGGGGAATCCGACTGTTTAATTAAAACAAAGCATTGCGATGGTCAGAGAGTGATGTTGACGCAATGTGATTTCTGCCCAGTGCTCTGAATGTCAAAGTGAAGAG
>CALGTP010000601.1 GCA_937902105.1 uncultured Actinomycetes bacterium | reverse complement strand
CTCTGGATGCGGCCGATCAAGCGCTGAGGCGGTGACGGCCCTTGGCCCGACGGTTCTTCAAGATTGCGCGGCCGGCACGTGTGCTCATGCGCGAACGAAAGCCATGCTTACGAAGTTTGCGTCGGTTGTTGGGCTGAAAGGTGCGCTTCATGGCGCCTCCTATTGGGACAAGCTTCGGCAAAGAAGCGCGGATTATGAGAACGAACCTGTACCAGCGGTACGAGACGAACGTCTGGCACAGGCTAACGGGCTCGGGACCCGTCCCACCGCGACCCGCCAAATTTGGCTTATCCACAAGTCCTGCTACGGTCATCTACCCAGGGGAATTCCCCCATGCAGTCATCCACAGCCTGTGGATTGTGCTGTGGACGAGCCAAAAGGAGCCACAAATGAGCAATCACGAAGCAGTGTGGAATGCAACAGCACAACTCCTCAAAGCACAAGTGTCTGAAGGCGTGTGGTACTCAACATTCAACGATGTTGTCGCTCTCACAAGCACCGATGAGTCGCTTCGTCTACAAGTTCCTAACGCGCATGTGCGCGACCGCATCGTTACTCGTTACCGCCCACTTGTCGTTGATGCACTTGATGAGATCGGTGAAAGCGATCGCGAACTCATCATCGAGATCAGCGACCTTCAACCAGCGACCGAGTCTGACCTCGCAGTAGTTGAATCTCCAGAGACTGCAGCCGTTGCCACAAACACCAATAACGGCAGGGGTTTAGCAGTAGGTCTGAACCCTCGTTACACATTCGACAACTTCGTGAAAGGTGCGTCTAACCAGTTCGCCCTTGCTGCTGCATTGCGTGTTGCTGAAACTCCAGCGCGTTCATACAACCCTCTCTTCATTTACGGACAAGCCGGATTAGGCAAGACTCACCTTTTGCAAGCAATCGGTTGGTACGTGCACGCTCATTACGCGCACTACGAAGTTCGTTACGTCTCGACAGAGACTTTCTTGAACGAATACGTCGACGCGATTCGTACAAACACCACCGCGGCCTTCAAAAGGCGCTACCGCGATGTTGATGTTTTGCTTATTGACGACATCCAGTTCATGGAGGGTAAAGAAGGGCTCCAAGAGGAGTTTTTCCACACCTTCAACTCGCTCCACGGAGCCAACAAACAGATCGT
>CALGTP010000600.1 GCA_937902105.1 uncultured Actinomycetes bacterium | reverse complement strand
TTGCAAGCCCCTATGGACATGGGAACTTATGTCCACGGTCAAAGCAATAGCAGGTATCAGCACAGTCCCTAAAAAGGACAACATTGGACTTCGAAAGATCCTCATGCAGTGTGCAGCCAATTATGCTTTCACCGACGTACGGACTCGTTCCTGCCTAGGCATGATGGGTGGCTCGGCCCTGGCTCGAGCATTTGTCCCTTCAGACGACATGGCAGTCTCGGCCTTGGATGAGGATTCTGCATTCACCTATATCAGGGTCCCTCAATGGCTCAGACTGTGGTGTGGGGGCCCTCCCCTGTTGGCATCTGAAGTCTGGAGCCTTTTGCCACCTTCCTTGCGTGCAGTCATCGACCAACCTTGCTCCACTTATGTCAGCCCAACATACAATAGACTGGCCATGGGGTCAGCGCATGCTGTCCACATCATAATGCAGATAAACCTGCACTCAGTGGGTCAGACACTTCTGAACTATAGCAGAGCCTTGCGCCGAGGTCCAGACTCTTCACTTGCTATGCCTTCATCCTCGGAGCGGGAAGATGGCCTGGACCCTGGCGCACTTGAGCAGTTGAGTGATGATCTTCTTGATGAACTTCAGTCCGTCTCTGATTCAGCCTGGGTTGATAGACAATCTCAGCGCGTGCATTCTACCATCAAAGCTGCTGCTTACACAGTTGAATCATGGTGTGAAGCAGTCCGTGCGGTGAGGCACGGCGCGCAGCGCACAATGGTGGCCATGCACTTCTTTGCGGGGGAGCGTAGGCCACAGGACGTGCAAGAGGTTGTTGAGAACGATTGCCTGTTCCATGGAATTTGTCTACTTATGTTGAGCATTGATTTGATTCACGATGCATGCTGGGACCTTTCGATTCCAGCCACCTTCCATTTAATTATGTTGCTTTGCACAGAAGGTTTGATTGACATTGTTGTTGGGGGGCCTCCGTGTTCCACAGTTTCGAGGGTCAGATTTCGAGAACTTGTTGGGGGGCCCAGGCCAGTGAGATTCCGCAGTTGTCCTTGGGGAAGATCTGACCTGTACCCCAGCGAATTGTTGAGAGTCAAAGAAGCCAACACCTTGTGGTCAAACTTCCTAGCCATTTGCGAAGCAGTCTCGTTGAGGGGGGGGGGGCACCTGGTTGAACATCCCTTGGACCCTGGCCATGAGCCGTTCCCATCCTTCTGGGCCACCCCTGAAACACTTGAAATGGAAGTCAGGACAAATGCAGTTAGAGCCCACTGTCACCAATGCGCTTTCGAGGGTATCACTCCCAAACCCACCTGTCTCTCGGGCACTCTTGATGGCCTTGCAGAGCTGGACGGGGTTTGGTGCCCTGGGGTATCAGACAAGCATTGGCATGGCAGATCCACTGGCCGAACTCCTGATGGGAGCTTCTACTCAAGGGCACTGCAGCGATATCCCCCGGGATTTTGCAAAGCAGTTGCGGAAATGATTGTCCGCACACTCACACGACTACTTCACTCAAATAGTGGGCCCACTGGCGCACTCCAGGTTGCACAAAAACATAGCAGACGCATAACATCGTGGTCCAAGTTTGGCGACCCAGGTGTTGTCATATTAAATGAGTGTGCAAGCCGTGGTCAGTCGGTTATTGTTGACAAAGAACAAGCTGCTACACACATTCACGTTGATGATTGTCTGATGTTCAGTGCCTCCCATGCAAAGCTGGTTCATGCCGATCAACTGCTGGACACAGTAGTTAAAGGCCTGGAGCAAACAGGATTCTCGGTCTCTCAGCAAACACGCAGCAGCGACCTCACGAAAGTTGTAGGCTATGAAATAGAACGCAAACCGGCTAGGCTGGCACTTCCGGCCAAAAAGATGGCCTTGCTGAGATCGGCCTTGCTGCAACTTGTGTCAGTTGATTTCGTTGAGGTTGATCTGCTTGCATCTCTTGTTGGTGTGTGGGTGTTTGGATCCCTAGTCAACAGAAACTTGCTTTGCATTCCTCATGCTGTGTTTGGCTTCATGGACACATATAGAGGCACAAAAGTTAAATGGACAGTCACTGTACGCGAAGAAGTAAGAGCCATGGCACATAGTGTTGGATTCATGAGTGTTCATCTTGGCGCCAAGTTTGCCACTACTGCTTTTGCTACAGATGCCATGGGAGCTTCAAGTATAGACGCAGGCGGGTATGGAATTGTTGCCACCACTATCAGTCCACAAGAAATCCGTGCTTTCCTCTCAGTTGGAGAGTTGCCTGGCTACTCAGTTGCCAGAGTTTCAGACATAGGCGGTGCTAAGCACCCATCCAGGAGTTTAAACCCTACGGTTCCCTTTTCCTTGTTGCCAGCCGGTTTGTTGGATGAAGAGCGTTGGTCCCCAATTGAGTGGGGGCGTTTTCAATTTGAAGAACACATCACCTTGCAAGAATGCCGTACAGTTGTCAAGTTATGTCGCATGGTTTCGGCGCATGCCAGTGGTCATGATTCGGTGGTGTTTAGTTTGCAAGATAATCGTCCAACCTCCGGCTCAGTAAGTAAAGGTCGTAGTCCTTCCTTTGGACTAAACAGGCTTCTCAGGATGAAAAGCGCAGTTTGCATTGCGGCTCGACTTAGGCTGTTCCTGCCATGGATTGAGAGCGCACGCATGCCTGCAGATTGGTTGTCTCGAATCTTTTGAACATGTTCAAGCATATTTGTTGTGCCTCAAGGAGGCTTGATCCAGACTTGGCCCTTAGGGCCCGCGAATCTACCGTCAAGAACCATTTAAAATCGATTTCACCCTTTGTTGAATTTGTTGAACAAAGCAACAGAGCAGACGCAGAAACCGCCGCTGACATTGACGACCTCGCACAAGAGTTTCGACATGAAATGCAATTGACAAAGAGCAAACACACTATGCTTGTGGCTGCCATCGAGTTTGTTTACCCTAGAATCAAGGGTCAGTTAATCATTTCAAAGCAGATGTTGCGAGGGAGAAACATCGGCGAGCCGACCAAACATTCAACCCCCATGCCAGGCAAATGTGCGGGACTGTTTGGTTGCCATCTTGCCTCAATTGGAAAACCTAGACATGGTGCTGCAATTGTTATTCAACAGGCGGTGGGGTGGAGACCTTCCGAGTTACTAAATTTATACTCAGAACATGTCTATGTCCCTCCATCCATGTCAGACATGATTTCAGTTCGTCTAGGTGCCTTCGTTTCCACCAAAGCA
Organism: uncultured Actinomycetes bacterium; assembly: GCA_937902105.1. GTDB lineage: Bacteria > Actinomycetota > Acidimicrobiia > Acidimicrobiales > Ilumatobacteraceae > Casp-actino8. The sequence continues at coordinate 152 of CALGTP010000600.1, read as the reverse complement.
AAGAGAGAGCAGTTCACACTGGTTCGTCCAATCAATTGCCCACATGCATACATACTCCTGAGCAGACTCAAACACATGACACCAGAGGGGCAGCGCATTTTTCCGTTTTCATATTGGGAGTACCGTAACTGCATTGTTGACACAGAGCAGCA
>CALGTP010000599.1 GCA_937902105.1 uncultured Actinomycetes bacterium | reverse complement strand
GGGCGGGCCTTGACAGAAATCCGTGACGGAGGAGCGTCAGAAGAGGAGGCTGGCTCACTCTCAGGAGCATGGCAAGGCGAACCAGGTGTGACAACAGTCACAGCGGTCTTCGCAAATTTGACTCGCCGGTCAGTCCAAACCGCGGGGTCCGCGATTGGCGCCTTGGCGAGTTTGGTAGCTGTGTCTAGTAGTCTGCCAGTGCTGATGAAGAGGTCGGATCCCGGAGCCACATAGGCTCTGATGGTCTTTAGGAGGGAGATCTCAATCGGCTCCATCGTGAGGCCGTACTGTTGGAGTAGTAGGCCGACTGCTGCGTGCGCTAGGGGTGGAGGTATGGCGTCGCCGACTGCATGCGTGATATCTTTGGCGGTTTCCTTGAACACACGGACTCCGACGGTAAGGGCTTTGATGTTCGCTCTAACATCCCAAGGGAAACCTTGGGCGGAGGCAAGCTCGTGCGGGGCAGGGAGCCGGCCAGACTGCAGGACTTGCATGAACCAGGGCGGTTTCAAAGTTAAGTCGGCGGTGATGAAGTTGGCTGTAATGGTCCCGAACTGCTGGTTGAACATACAGACCCGCGGGTAGTCTTTCCAAGGCAGGTTGTCAGGGTGGAGAAGGATCTCATGCCTGTCGGGCTCAATAGCGCAGACCTTGTCATCGTCGCAGGAGGGGTCGAAGTTCTGGTCAATGGTGCCAGCGGCAGCGATGGATGGGCTCAGTGGGAGGAGGGTGCCGAGATCTTTCTTCCAGAGCTCGAAGTCGAAGAGGTCACCACTCCTGTTGATGGGAGCCAGGCCTCTTTTGCGGATCTGTGGAATCCATCGTGAGGCGTTGACGGGCGCAACGTTGATGTCAAAGCCGGCGAGTTTGATTCTCTCTTGCAGCTTGAGGAATTCAGGTCGAAGGTTATCGGAGCCATGGGCGAAGAACAATTTGCAGACTTCTTCCAGCATGCCTCTAAAAGCGCCTGAAGCCCATAGAGTGACAGGTAAGATATCGACCACCGAGTCGAGTCTTGGGTCTTTGTAGCCCTGCGCGCAATGGTTGGCACCTGAGACTGATTGGGTAGCGAGGTGAGCAAATTGCCGTTACCTTGGATGAGAAACAAATGAGAAACTGTCATGCTAGATTTCTTAATGAATTCAGGACCTGAACTGTTTAGAACTGTTGTTATCCGTGCCTGAGCGTAGCAAACAATGACTTTATGAAGGGACTGTTGTATGCAT
>CALGTP010000598.1 GCA_937902105.1 uncultured Actinomycetes bacterium | reverse complement strand
AGTTGGCAGATACGGTTACATCGTGTTCGTGAAAATCTGTGGCATCACGAATGAGGATGATGCGCTACTCGCTGTTGCTATGGGCGCCGACGCGGTCGGATTTGTTTTTGCGCCTTCACCCCGCCAGGTGTCAGCGCAAGTTGTCTTCGATATCACGCGCCGACTACCTCCCGAGATATTGACGGTCGGTGTGTTTCGTGGAGATCTTCCGGACAGGATTTTTGATATGGTTTCAAAGTCTGGAATTAAGGCAGTTCAACTCCACGGCAATGAGCCGTTGTCAACAGTTGTTGCTTTGGCTGACAATGTTCGCTGGATTATTAAAGCCGTCACGGCTGGTTCGCGTGAGGCCCGTGTGGCCAATCAATTTGGGACGGACTTGATTTTAGTGGACGCTCCTGAACCAGGTTCAGGTTTGGTTTTCGATTGGTCTCTGACCGATGAGATGCCATCGGGCATTCGGATGATTTTGGCAGGCGGTCTCACAGCAGAGAACGTTGCTGAGGCAGTGCGCTACGTGCGTCCATGGGGCGTCGATGTTTCATCGGGAGTGGAGTCGGCTCCTGGCAAGAAAGATGCTCTGAAACTTCGGCGATTCATTGCTAATGCTCGCGCTGCGGCTCCAGTTGAGGATGTGACAGGTGACTCGGGCAATGATTTTCCCTATGACTGGGCGGATGAATAAATCGCTAAACAACTAGGCAGTTGCAGCGATCAGATGCCAACATAGAGTTCTACTTGTCAAGGAGCGATGTGAGTATTGCAGAAAAGTCAATGATGTCTGATCCTTCCGAGTCGGGCCGTTTCGGTGAGTTCGGCGGTCGCTTTGTTCCCGAGACTTTGGTGCCAGCATGTGAGGAACTCGAAGCGTCTTTTCGCCAAGCGTGGGCTGATCCAAGTTTTCGTGCGGAACTCAATCAGGCGTTAAAGGAATATGCCGGTCGTCCATCAATGCTCACAGAGTGCTATCAACTCGGAAGCAAGTTGGGCATCCGACTGGTTCTCAAACGCGAAGATCTCAATCACACTGGCTCGCACAAGATCAACAATGTTCTCGGGCAAGTATTGTTGGCTAAGCGCATGGGTAAGAAGCGCATCGTGGCTGAGACGGGTGCTGGTCAACATGGCGTTGCGGCGGCGACGGCTGCGGCATTGATGGGTCTTGAATGCAAGGTGTATATGGGTGCTGTGGATGTGGAACGGCAGTCCCTCAATGTCTTTCGCATGAAACTTCTTGGTGCTGAAGTTGAGGCTGTTCATAGTGGTAGCCGAACCTTGAAGGATGCTGTGAATGAAGCGATGCGCGATTGGGTTGCATCCGTGGAAAGCACGCATTATTGCTTGGGTTCTGTTATGGGGCCTCACCCCTATCCCTGGATGGTGCGCGAGTTCCATCGCGTGATTGGCACAGAAGCTCGTGAACAATGCCTCGAACGTTACGGTCAAGATCCAGATGTGGTTGTGGCCTGCGTTGGCGGTGGCTCAAATGCAATCGGTATTTTCTCTGGGTTTGTGGACACCAAAGCACGCTTAATCGGTGTTGAGCCCGCAGGTGGAGCCGCTGTCGGTCGGGGTCAACCTGGTGTTGTTCACGGCATGCGCAGTTACCTGATGCAAGACGAATATGGACAGGTGCAAGAGGCGCATTCAATATCGGCTGGGCTTGATTACCCAGGAGTTGGGCCAGAACATTCATATCTGGCGTCCATTGGTCGTGCCGAGTACCCAACAGTGACCGACACAGAAGTCATCGCTGGTTTTCAGTTATTGGCTAAAACGGAGGGAATCATTCCGGCATTGGAATGTGCTCATGCCCTTGCTTGGATTTCGCGTGAAGCACCAAATATGCAGGGTCAAACGGTGTTGATGAATTTGTCGGGCCGTGGAGATAAAGACGTTGCCCAGATGATGGATGTTTTGAGTTAATGCCTACGACCTTGACGACCTTGGAGACTGAACTTCGTGCTAAGCGCGATGCGGGACGCAAGTTATTGGTTCCTTATGTCACTGGGGGACTCGTAGGTTGGACCGATGCGATACGTGCCGCGGCGGCCCATGGAGCGGATTGCATTGAGATCGGATTGCCTTTTTCTGACCCTGTGATGGACGGTCCAATCATCCAACAAGCTTCGCAGCGTGCACTTGACGACGGTGCCACGCCGGTCTCGATTCTTGAAGGCGTCCGCACTCTCGATGTAGGAATTCCTTTGGTGGTGATGTGTTACTACAACACCGTGCATCACGCAGGACATGAACGTTTTGCCGCGCAATTAGTGCAGGCAGGTATTAGCGGAGCGATCATCCCTGATCTTCCGCTTGAGGAGTCCGCTCTGTGGTGTCAGGCTGCCGATGATGTTGGTTTATCAACGATTATGTTGGCCGCTCCAACTGCACCCGACGAAAGATTGCCGAGAGTATGTGCACGTGCACGGGGGTTTGTTTATTCTGTGGGTCTATTGGGCGTGACGGGGGAGAGAAGCACTTTGGCTGCAACGGCTACCGAATTGGCGCGTCGGCTCAAGCAGGTCACTGATGTCCCTGTGATTGTTGGTGTGGGCGTGTCCAATAGTGCACAAGCCGTTGAGGCTTGCCGGGTTGCCGATGGAGTCGTGCAAGGTGCCTCTGTCGTGCGACGATTGATGGAAGGCGGACCAGATGCCGTCGGTGAGTATGTCGCTGAAGTTCGTCAAGCCTTAGACACTTTGTAGAACTGTCAGACTGAGCTATGGCTATCTGTGAACTCTGCGAAGCGGCGAGACTCACGGAGTGGTACTTCGAAGATGATCTTTGTTGGGTTGCCGAATGTGAAGTTTGCTATGTGCCGATGATCGTTTGGAAGCAACACGACCCATCTCCTAGTGCAGAAATCAAAATACAACTTCACCAGAGGTTGCTAGCAGTGGTTGATTCACTCTTTGACTATGTTCCGTATATTGACGACAACATGCGCAATATTCCCGACCACTATCACGCGCATGCTCGCGGTCGAGGTTTCGGATTTGGAAATCCGCCTCCAAGGAAAAAGTAGGCGACGTTAAAATCGGAAGAGGTAAGCAGAGCTAAAATCTGCCGTTGCCTAGTCAGCAAGGGCGACGAATTGGGCGACCAGTCATAGCAACACCTTTCAATCGGGTACACCTTTAATGGAATCACGCTGAGTGAGATTTCGGCATAGGTAATTTGACCTATTGGGGGATATCACTACGCAGAGTGCTGAGCCAGTCACTCACGGTCGGAGCGCCGTATCAACCAGCGGACACCGTTGATAGTTCTAAGGTTGGTTCATGGCAATTTTCCCTCAGCCCAGCGACCTCTTGGCTCATCGACCGCCGTTCTTGTTCGTTGATCAGATCACGGCCTTGGATCCCGGTGTCTCGGCTTCGGGTTTATGGCACTTAAGCGGTGATGAATGGTTCTTCGCAGGGCACTTTCCTGGGCGTCCAACTCTGCCCGGTGTGTTGATGTGTGAGGCGATAGCGCAAGTAGGGGCGATCGCCGTTTTGTCAAGCCCC
>CALGTP010000597.1 GCA_937902105.1 uncultured Actinomycetes bacterium | reverse complement strand
GCCTCAGCTACCGCCTCGGCTCCCACCTCGAAGGGTACAGCGCCTGCTTCCGCCCCAGGTCACGCTTCGGGCTCGGCTGGCCCCTTATCTGGCGCATCAGCCTCCAACTCTGCATCTCCTTCAGCTACCACCTCGAGCGGTAACTTGTCCAGCTCGGCTGCCAATTCGGGTCTCAACTCCGCTGCTACACAGTCTCATGCGCAACAAATGACTGCTCGGCGTGCCTGCCCGGATTATGCTGGAAAACTAGCTAAGGCCGCATCTGATCCGAACTTTATTCCACGCATGATCGATGCGAAGGCGAAGGGAAACACGTACGAAGACATGGTGCTGATCGATGCCATCCTTGAAGACCTCGTGGCGGATAACATCTATCGTGGTGGTCCCCCCAACTTTCGAATGGATGGAAACCTCGAACTTGGAAAAACTGCAAACCTAGCCGGTGTGGCTCGCACCGCAGTCTTCAGTAGCTCATTGGCTGCCGTCGTCATGGATACCAACTTCGCTCCTTCCTTGGTTCCAGCATCAGCTCCAGCCTCGGCTCTAGCCTCGGCTCCAGCCTTAGCCTCGGCTCCAGCCTCGGCTCCGGCCTCGGATCCCGCCTTAGTTGCCTCCATGGATAACTTTGACCTTTCCGATGACAATGATGCTTTAGCCATGCAAGTTGTCGAAGAGGGCCAACATGACGAAGAGAGTGGAGGTGAGGTCGGTATCCCAGCGGAAGCGGAAGGCGAGCGGGAGTCCGACGATCATCCTCGTCAACGTGTCATCTCAGCCCCTGCGCATCCGCGCAACCTCTCAGCAAGCGTGCTGACTGTCCCTTTGAAGGTGCACGTTGTGTTCCCGACTATGAGGCTGACGAAGTCTGGAACCTGTGAGCGTTCTGTTCATAACTACGAGCTCAGTTTCAATTGGCAACAGACATACGCGTCATTCGTTCAAGCCCTGGTAAATGTCATGCTCGACAGTGACTCGACGATTGTCAGAACGCACGCCCAGATACCTCTCGAGGACCTGATGCCTACCCTTCGATGGGAAGGGTGTCATCCGATAACGCGAACTCAAACCTCTCTAGCCATGTCTGATGCATTACGTGCCTTGGGTGACGACGATATTGACATCATCCTCGAAGATGCGTGCTTTCATCTTGAAATCATGCAAATATCCTGTGCCCCCCCTCCTCCTCGGCGTAGCTCCGAAGGGTCGGGAACCGGTCCTGTCAACCCGGCACACGCAGAAGTTCCTTTCTTTGAGAATGACGATCTAGTCCTCGCAATGCTTCAAAAGTTGGCACCATGGTATCTACTACATAACGTGCAGACACTCGTCACATTCTCCGCCACGTGCTGGGGGGCTCGGAGACTTGTTGGACTACTCGTGAACGGAGCTGCCATGCACGAACATTACTTGCCGCTTCCGCAGTTTCCCGTCCCAACACTGCCAGTTGAAGATGAGTTCGCCAAGCAGTGGAACTCGGCAGGGGATGTGGATCATTGGTTACAAGCCTGGACTGGCGCCTTCCGCAACAATTTCAACGACCGGAATTTGTCTAATGGAAACGTCCCAGTGCTCCAGAAGGATGTGGATGGATTGCTTAACGGAGGCTGGTTGAGCGACGAGATCCTCAACGGATACATCACCCTCCTCTCCAGCCGTGCAGACTTGGATGAATGCGGGCGCCGCCCGTACTTCGCGAGCACAAACTTCTGGGTGCATGCTCAAGGTGGCTGGAAGTATGTGGCGAGGAGGTTCACGATGATGAGAGGCAAGGCGGCCACAATTCGGCCAGACGGTAGCATGACAGCGGCAAGACTACCGACTAAGATAAGCACCTTTTACATTCCGTTGCACGTCGATCTTGGATCTCATTGGGTTGGGACTAGGATTAAGCTGGTTAGGCAGTCGAATCAAAGTCTCCGAATGAACTTAGTCGGCATGGACTCGTTGTACAACAACATGCGACCTGAATACGTGGAGCTGTATAAGGTTCTCTACCAAGGATTCAAAAGTGAATGGGAGGAGCATGGTCCTAACTCGTTCCTTGATGGACCCATGGACGTACAAGATGCAAACCCACGAGTACAGGACGACGCGAGGTGCCGATCAATGGACACAAATGTTCGGGTCCTAGGTCGCTTGCAGGCACCACCACAACACAATGGTGTGGATTGCGGCATGTTCGTCTTGCGATGGACTGAGGCTGACAGTCTCGGAATTCCGTGCAACTATACGCAAAGCGACATGACGCATTTTCGGAGGTTGGCCTTCGCGGAGTTGTGCCACCACTCAATCATCCGACGTGTCATAAAGAGAGATGGTGTGGAGGCTGATTTCGAACAACTGTACCCATTGGCAACCAAGTTCCAGGCAAGAATGAGAGACGCATCACTCACAACAAGCTTGACAATGTCGCAACGGGTCATGTACGCCTCGACCAAGCCGTTCGACATATCAGCAAAGCGGTACAAAGTGTCGGCCGAGGGTCAGGGGGTACAGGAACCAACCATCAACGTGCCTGGCCCGGTGGTCACGTCGATGAACCCATTGGGAGACAGCGCCATGTCGGGCAACAGACGACGGTGGAAGCATCAAGCTTACCCCACCGTTGACGAACTTCACATCCAGGAGAGTTCTCAGGAGTGCAGTGCACTTCATGCCCAACGCTTGGAGCCTGTCATGAGCTCGGGAGAGGATGACTTCGAGCAGATGCCGAAGGAGAATCAGGTGAAGTCGATATCGGCGCGTAACACGGCAAATGGCGCGGAGGTTGGCGTGCCAAGCAACGCGAAGGGCGGCGCGGCGGGCAGCGCAGGGAGTGGCATGCCATCCAAGGCGTTAGATGAGCTGTTGATAGCCCCAGCGAAGGTGTCAGCAGAGGTGGAGAAACAGACAGCCTTCAATTACGCGCTCGAACCCCTCCTCGCTTCAGCCGATGCTAGCGGTGTCATCACCCTTAGAGTAAGTGAGTGGGATGCGGAAAAGTGTGCGGTTGCCTTGAAGTCGGACTGGCTAGACGGCTACCTCAACCTGCATGA
>CALGTP010000596.1 GCA_937902105.1 uncultured Actinomycetes bacterium | reverse complement strand
GCTCCCAACCATCTTTCAAGCGCCGTGGGCGTTAGGCATGCATCGCTTTGACGACATCTGGTCTGGTATTGTGTCCAAGCGCGAGATTGACGCACAGGGATGGGCCGCGGTGACAGGCTATGCACGTGTCTATCATCAACGCGCCTCCAACGTGTTCACCAGCCTGCAGCACGAGGCGCCGGGAATTGCAGTGAACGAGACATTCTGGCAGGGTGATGAATCGCATCCCTATTTTGCCATCTACCGAGACAAACTCCGCATCTGGCAGGATTTTTTGGCGACATGTCCGATCTAACCGTAATCTACTATACCGCCAATAAGATCAGCGCCCACTTTGCCGCTCATACGATGCGTTATCTGTTAGCCTCGATCGGTGATTCGCCGCTCATCACGGTCTCGCAGGTGCCCATGACATTCGGTGAGAATATCTGTGTCGGGGATATCGGCGTGTCGACACGGAATATCTATCGGCAAGCCCTGCTGGGTGCGCGTCGCGCCACCACGACCTATATTGGTATGGCCGAGGATGATACCCTGTACGCACCGACACACTTTCAGTATAGGTCGAACTCGGGTCTGTTTGCCTATAATCGTAACACGCAGTCCATTTTTACGTGGACGCACCCGGCGACATTCTCGCATAAGGTACCACCCCGACGAAACTTTTGTAATCTCATTTGTGAGCGGGCGTTGTTCATTGAGGCGATGGATGAGCGGTTTGCCAAGTATCCACGTGATGAGGATTGCCAGCAACCCGTCGAACGGTATTGGGGAGAACCCGGCCGACTGGAACGAAATATTGGGGTGACGGTGCGACCGACCGAAGACTTTACGACAGACATTCCGAATGTGCAGTTTGCACATCCCGAGGCCTTTGGGTTCGGGCATCTTGGGACTCGCAGAAAATTGGGCGAGGTACGCGCCACGGAACTTCCGCATTGGGGCACCGCCGCAGACATGGTTGCATTATATGGAGCGCCTGTTGTATGACACGCTATGATCTGAGTATTTTGATTCCCTCGCGCAATGAAATGTTTCTTGCACGAACCATCGAGGACTTGCTACAGAACATTCGTGGCAAGACGGAAATTATTGCGGTGCTCGACGGGCAGTGGGCGGACCCCGGCATTCCTGATCACAAAGATGTCACCGTCATCTATCACTCGGAGAGTATCGGTCAGCGCGCGGCCACGAACGAGGCCGCACGTCTCAGTCGTGCCAAGTATGTGATGAAGGTGGACGCGCACTGTGCGTTTGACGAGGGGTTTGATGTCAAACTCATGGCGGATATGCAGGACAACTGGACAATGGCGCCAACGATGCGCAACCTCCATGCGTTCAACTGGGTCTGCCCCGACGGGCACACACGCTATCAAGGGCCGAGTGGACCGTGCGCGGAGGCCGGCTGCGGAAAAGAGACCGTCAGAGATGTGGTCTGGATCGCCAAGAAGAGCCCACAGAGCACGTCCTATCGCTTTGACAAGGACTTGCACTTTCAATACTTCGGAGAATACAAAAAGAAGCAGGAAGGGCAACTCGTCGAGAGTATGTCGCTTCAGGGGTCATTCTTTTTGATGACGCGTGAGAAATATTGGTCGCTGAATATCTGCGACGAGGGGCATGGATCATGGGGGCAGCAGGGGACCGAGGTAGCCTGCAAAACCTGGCTGTCGGGTGGCCGAGTCGTCATCAATAAGAACACATGGTATGCGCATATGTTTCGGACACAGGGAGGCGACTTCGGATTCCCCTATCCGAATCCTGGCGTCCAGCAAGCCCGAGACTACTCCAAGAAACTGTGGTTGGAGAATAACTGGCCCAAAGCCATTCACAAACTGGATTGGCTCATCAAAAAGTTCGACGCGCCTGATTGGGATATCACATCTGAACCGGCACCAGTTCCTGGCGGATTGACGAAGGGTATCATCTTTTATACCGACAACCGACTGAATTTGAAAATCGCCCATCGTGTACAACGACAGCTCAATCGCATTGGATTGCCGATTGTCAGCACGTCGCTGAAGCCGATGATATCATTTGGGCAGAACATTCATATGCCCTTGGAACGCGGACACCTCACGATGTTCAAGCAGATTCTTGCCGCGCTTGAGGCCAGCACCGCAGACATTGTGTACTTTTGCGAACATGATGTGATGTATCATCCCTCGCATTTTGATTTTGTGCCAGAGAACGCAGATACGTTCTACTACAATACCAATGTCTGGAAGGTTCGTGATGATAACTTGGCGCTCTGGGTGGACAACTGTCGGCAGGTGAGTGGGATTTGTGTCTATCGGACAACGGCAATTCAGCACTATCGAGAACGCATTGCCTATGTGGAGGAACACGGGTTTCAGCGAAAGATGGGGTTTGAGCCGGGCACGCACGGCCGCGTCGCGTTCCCCACACGCTATACCTCCGCAGCCTGGCTGTCGCAATATCCAAACCTTGATATTCGGCATACTAATAATCTGACCGCGAATCGGTGGAGCCCTGACCTGTTCCGTGACAAGAAAAATTGTCAGGGCTGGACAGAAACGACCGTGGATAAAATTGCAGGATGGACAGAGATGGGCACTAAATCATGTTGAGTATTATTATCCCGAGCCGCAGCCCGCAGTATCTGCAACAGACGATTGATGACCTGTTGGCGAAAGCAGAGGGCCCTGTCGAAGTGATTGTCGTGATGGATGGACTCTGGGCACCATTAAAGGATGACCCCCGTGTGATTATTCTCCATCATGGCGGCGTGCATGCCTCGAAAGGTATGCGCGCCAGTATCAATGCGGGTGTGGCTATTTCCACCGGCACATACATCATGAAGATCGACGAACACTGTACCGTCGATCAGGGCTATGATGTCAAACTTAAAGCTGACTGTGAAGAGAATTGGGTTGTCATTCCCCGTCGCTATCGGCTGAATGTGGAAACGTGGTCCTTGGTCGATGATGGTCGCCCGCCTGTGGATTACATGTTTATCGCGTATCCCTATGAACGCCCGAACGACCGGACATGTGGACTACACGGCGATGTGTGGAAACGCCCAGAGCGCGAGCACATTCTCATCGACGATACCATGTCCTGGCAGGGGTCGTGCTGGTTCATGCACCGTGCGTATTGGGACTGGTTGATTGTGGAATTGGATGATGAGCACTACGGCACATTCACACAGGAAGCCCAAGAAATTGGCATGAAGGTCTGGCTGTCGGGTGGGCGTCTGGTCGTCAATAAGAAAACGTGGTATGCGCACT
>CALGTP010000595.1 GCA_937902105.1 uncultured Actinomycetes bacterium | reverse complement strand
GTTATTTTCCAATAGGCTGTTACACCTACTCCAGGTCATATCAAAAAACTGTCAAAAATCGTTAGGATTAACTAAAAACCTAGGAACATCAACTTATCCACAACAGCAGCCCCCCGCAATGGCCGAATATGTTCTGGAACGGTTGCCTTAGCACCAGTGTGTGTCTTTAGTTAGCTACCACCTACGACATGTCAATTCCACGAGTAGCAAAAAAAGATCCCAGGAGTGAGGAAAGGTGTGATCAAGTCCGAAACACAACAACAAGTAACAGTGTACACGAATAGAAGCCAACCGCAAAGCGAGTCATGTCAGCGATTTCTGGACACACGGACTCAAGTCAGCGGCGTCAGGATATACTGGATTTATAGATATTTATAGCACTGTATTTGTGCCTATGGGTTTCTTATTTGCAACCAGATGGGCAATATGATATTTAATATTTTAAATCCTGGCGCCACTTACCTGAGACCACAATAGGTTTCAAGATGTACAGAGACAACACATCTTATAGTTGTGCGTTTTTACAAGTTCGCACAGCTCATAAACTCACTATGCGTGAGCATGTCAGGCAGCGAAGCCTTGCATGATCAACAAATCACCGGGCAATAATCCTGGCAACCGATTTACCATGTAGCAGTTTGAATCAACACACATGTTAGGTGTCGGTTTCACCAAATTCGAAATACACGATGTTAAATTATTGCAACAAACAGTGCCCAGAAGAGAACGAAATCAATGTAATTACAGCTTGGCAAAATATGTGCACCAGATGTCAATTATTGTCGGGCCTTGCTAACGCTAGAAGAAATCCGACCAAATGTGACTAGAGAGCCATTGGGATCAGCCCACGCCACGATGGTGGGATTTCCAAATGACGGTTGCCTCGCAAGTACTTTACAACATCAATCATACGAGCATCGTGCCACAAATCGTCATACTCCATTTTGGCAAAGACGTCCTTAGGATCCGGCAGAGGGCTCGGCTCCGCCACCTTCGCAGTCTTCGACTCGTGGAGTGCGTGCTGAATCCCAGCTAGCTTCAAGCCGAATCGTGCAGGATATTGCCTAAAATGGGATTAAAGGAACACGAGCAATTGCACATATTACTTCAAGTGTGTGTTGCTGCACAAATTCGTATCACTAGCAATCAGATCCTTATCTATGCACACACATTCAGCATTCGCATCAAATAAAGGTCACTACCCGGTTTTCTTCAAATGCTTTGTTCCTACAAACCGTTTGCGCCCAGCTGTATCCACATACCTCCGTGTTGTTTTGTTTTCTGGATCCATTGCAGCACTCCAACCTGTGAGTGTTCCTCGGTTGAGGCTTGCTATGCCTTTGGAATTGGACAAAGCATAATGTCGTTTTGGAGTTTTGGCACCATAGTGCCACATCCACCAAGCAGATTTGTACACCTATAGGGATTGCAATACGGACGGTATTGAAACACATTGAGCACACCAGCCAAACAATAAGTCTGCCAAATATCAACTACAAACACTGCCTATCCAAAAACATATCCCAAAGAACACGAACAACATGTTAAAACACAATGAACAACAAGCCTTTATGGACCGGCTTAGCCATCGGATTCGAGGGTGGTACTGCAGCCAGCTCCCTCCGGGCTGCTCAATTATGAACACCCCTCCACGGCATATCACCAAATGGATAAGAAGCACACACCTACAGAGCTGTTTGTGTGACAACAGCGCTTGTAGCTTAGCTGGAAACCTAATAGAAAGGATGAGGGGCCCACTAGAAAGTAGCAATAGCAATAAACATACACAAGGCTGCATCACTCAATATGTAGCCCCCGAATTCATGGCACAGGTATACTAAAACATTGTGTTGCACACATCGTTTACACAGGTTGTCTACAAAGTGTTAGCATTGGTTGATAGCTTCTACAAATGAGTTGTATTAACATCGTCCCTGCTAACATTTCATAATAGCCAGTGCCTCGAAACCATGATATTGCCTTCCATCACTTTGAGATTTGAGACATCTCCAAGCGGTACGAGGAAGGACCGCTTAGATGTACCAGTGTTTACCTGCGAGAAAGAACTACACTGTATACCCAACCAGGCAGTCAATTCATCTTCCACTCCGCATAGGATACCATGCATGGCTAACCTAGACTGCAAGGACAATTTGGACATATGTTTATATATAGAGGATGATCATGTTTGACTTACGCAACCACACATCGTTTGAAAATGACACACACACACTGTTTCCAAACAAAGGCCAGAACGCCATACCAGCATCAGAGAGGATATCCATATAATTCTGTTTTCCCCCGACAGGGGCATGGTATAGCTTGTCCAATTTGGCCCCTGGAAAGCCAGCAGCTGTCACACACTGTGTCGCAATTGCTGCTCCAGCGAAGAACTCTAGCCATTTGAATACCTGGTTTAATTGCTTTGCAAACGAGAAAACGTCTGATACAAATAGGACACGAAACACAACCAAACTAGATCAAGGGTTTAAACAAGACAAAGTACTCCAGCACAAAGGAGACCAGGGTTCTTCGCCCAAAGAGTGAGAAGGACTGCCAGGACGAAAACCTCAAGGGCTGCGAAATAACAGCGCCCTGAGGCAACTACGCATGTGAATATAATTTGAACATATAAGGCTAAACTAAATCCACTAAGAAAACACCGACCTCTACCAAACATTGATCAAAACTAACCAATGGAATCGCTGTCTATATTTAACATGCACACCAATTATAGACACATGGGCAATTGTCATTGTAATAACCAAAGGACCTTCGGGGTTTTTCTAACCCAGAATTGCCACATGAGGTAGGCAACACGTCGTTCTGTCCACATTCCATATACAGGAGCATCAATACATCGTCGGAAGGCTTGATCCAACAAGCGAGAAACACACAAACAAACATGTGCATGCCGTAATATATGTGTGCTTACACTACATGTTAACTAGACTGCCAATTGCGATTGGCAGATTGTCCACGGCCTAATTGCTGGAGTGACATGTCAAGTTCGAAATGACTTTTTATATTCGTGAGTGCTGCACATAGTAAATGTTTACTGCATTGCCTGAGCAAGGAAGACCACAATACAGAGCTCAGCATTGAAGCAAAGCCGCATATATACACAATGCAGCAATCGTGACTGCAACACCCGTGTCTTGCTGCAGGAGCCCGTGGGCAGCCAACCACAGCTTCCCTCTCAACGACATGCAGGAGGCCTGGCACGCTTGTCTTTCAAAGTTACAACCAAAGCTTAAACAAATGAGTTATGTTGACATCGCTGTTTGTTTTGCGAGTGATATCATGGTAACCATTCAGGCTAACATGTCGTAATGGGCCTTGCATCGGAACTTGTGGAATAACAATCCCGTAAATACTACAGGAACTTAATTGCAGAGAGAGAGCATGGCGAACACATGAATCAGGTTGAATACTGCGTGTGTAGTACATGTGTAGTGACATCACAAGATCACATCACGAACCTCTATATCCTCGTCGTGCGTGAAATCCAAAGGAAACATATTGCATCGTGTTGCAAAGTGAAGTGAACGCACTCAAGAACAGTCTCAAGCGCAGGCTACTTATTTGCTGACACACCCAGCCTGTCAGTTACAAAAGCGTCACAGCACGCATGAACTTGGAAACGTGCACACTAGACTTCGGAGCAAGGTATTGCGCTGTGCTGGCACTAACCAAATGGCCCAAAGTTGTATAGCCCAACAACAACAACAACAATAGGATTCGATTTAGGGCAGCGAACAAAAACACTACAACATAATCCTGGCTAGGGGGGGTCTAGAATGATATTCATTACCAATACGAACTACTTGGGCCATGCGATCAGTTGACCAGAGGAAAACAGGTTTTGTGATCACTGTTTAAACAGCTATGTCATTGACTCAAGAAAACATTGAAACAAATGTATATAGAAGCAATTGAAACACAAGCCACGCAACGTAGACTACCTTCGTTTCAGAAACATAGCAAACAAATAGCTCTATCATGAAGTAGCTTGTCATCCCCCAAACAGCTGGTGCTTCTTCTGGTCCAGGTTGGAAGCAAGCTCCGGCCAGCCCTCCACGCAGACGCTTAAAGCCGTTTGCAGCGGTTCGTGTGAGAACTTTTGCAAGTGATCTTTGACAACGGTCCACTGCTGTTTGGTGAGTTCGCCGAAGAATTTTGCCTCGTTTGGCTAGCTCAGGGTGTGTTTCAAAAGATTCACGTATAGTCGTTCCAGTACGCAACACTAAAAACAATAGGTGTGCTGATGCATTAGCTTCAATATTCACCAAGTTACAGCCTCCATTGCAATCTCAAAATTCTGCTCCAATGTTGCAGACTTAACCCCGCTATGGAACACCTAGATGGCCAGGGTCAGATTTCACAACCATGAAACATCACACACCCGTAGTGTAACTGCAGTGTGAATTGATATGGTAACTCGCTGAAAGGTTTGCTATATGGGAGCTGAAGGTATCCGATATCAAAACAAGAACCTTATCGCCACATATCACGTATTACATTTGGATTAGCTGTCACATATTACGAACATGTTGTTCGCAAGGAAGAGCCTGTTTGCCAGAGACCATGAAGCCAAAAGCATTCCGGCTCCAGTACCCCATCAGCCTAATATCACTGTCGAGGTGCTTGTTATTGAACTCCTGGACTAGCCCACGAATATGGATCTCCTCCCGGTCTAAAACGAAACCAACACTACAACTATAATAAAACAAGTTTCAAACTATCTAATATTATATAGCAGATATGTCTATTGAGAAAAAACAGTTTATAGCAAGTCCGTCCTCAGGCCCTGCTGTACCCAAAGACCTACGAACCTTTTTGGCCCCGACCTCAGTGCCACCTTCTACCTCATCCACATTTTCTTCTTCACCAGCCTTCCTCTTGCCTGCGACCGTCATTGATCCTGATGCTTTGCTTGCTGACCCTGACCCTGATGATTTGCTTGACATATCATGATTTGATACTTCGACCTCACCACCCTCAGAATCGTCGATGCGATCTACTTTGGCATCTACCTTTCCTTTGCCCTTTGCCTTTCTTTTGCCTTTGCCTTTTGCCTTCGCCGTTCCTTTGGCATCTACCTCCTTCTTTTCCTCCACTGCTTTCTCCCTTGCCCTCCACTCCGTCATTATCATATTTACAGTCTCCAATTGCACCTTGGGAGCCTCATGACTCTTCGCCATTGTCTTTGCCTCTGCCTTTGCCTTTGTCTTGTCTTCGCCACCGCCATCCTCCTGTTTGTTCTTGCCCTCTGCCTCCTCTCCTTTCCTCGCCTTAGCTTTGCCCTTTGCCTTTGCTTTTGCCTTTGTCTTAGCTTTGCCCACTGCCTTCGCCTTTGTCTTAGCTTTGCCCTTTGCCTTTGCCTTTCCTTTGGCCTTAGGCTGAGGCTTAGGCTGAGCCGCTTTATCTATCTTTTTCTGTGCTTTCTCTGTTTTTTTTGCTTCCTTCATCTGTAGCTGAGAAGAACGAGTCAAGAGCGGCCCTTCATTCCATTTGTCAGTGTCGTGCTCCTTGACCTTAGTAGCACAAAATGTCAGGGCAGTGATAGAAAGCAACTAGCAAACAACAGCTAGCGATTAGCCTACTCAGGGCAGTTAGCGTTAGCGATTAGCTCAGAGATTCGCAACTAAGGTCTCTGCATCCTCGGGAATCGGCGTTGTGGGCATCGTAGCGAGTGGCGTTGTAGGAACCTCCAGGAGCCAGGGCATCGCCAGAACATTCGAGACAGCAGTCAATGCATCAGGAATCTCAACTGTTTTCATATCCCTCGCCAGAGGGGACAGGGTCCCACCATCAATCAACTGCGTATCAGCATTATCCATTCCACCTTAGCTCGCAAAGCGAAAACACAATAGTTGAGACATGGATTTCATAAGCGTACACATGGACATTTTGGACAACGATACACAACACTGTTGCGCATGAATACACCATCAAGGCACATGTTGAAGAGCTAGCAGAAGCTGCAAGCATAGTCCGAGAATTGCGACACTCTTGACGTAGGTTAGTCCGAGACTCGCTATACTCTTGCAAAGCAAGATCAGCAGCTTTTTGCTTCGTTTTTGCCAGACACCTTAATTCCCATGAAATTAGCAGTTTGTCCGTAGGGGGGGGGAAAAACAATATATTGCTTGACGTAGCCTAATAGACCACTTTGCTCTGGGGATCAACTAAGTTAGTCACAATGCCTCCTTAGCGCGCGCTATCTGCTCTTGCAGCATTTTTACACGCGAATCACTTTCATTTGGCATCATCGTGGTGGTCTCATCGTCAATATTTACGACCTCAACTAAGCGAACGGCAAGCACTGGATCATCAAGCGCTGGATCCACCACAGCATCACTCACCATCTCCTGACTACCCCGAGACTGCTGCACATTTAAGTCATTCCATGGAAGCACAGAATCACCCACCATCTCCTGACAGTCCTGAGACTGCTGCACATCATCTAAGAAACGTATTGAAATCGCAGCATCACCCACCATCTGCTGAAAGTCCTGAGACAGATGCGCATGCAAGTCCTGAGACGTATGCGCATTTATAACCGCAGCATCACTCAACATCTGCTCCTGAGACAGATGCGCATTTAAGAAAATTATTGGAACCACAGCATCACTCACCATCTCCTGAC
>CALGTP010000594.1 GCA_937902105.1 uncultured Actinomycetes bacterium | reverse complement strand
CGATGGGCTCCCTGCTTTCTCTCCCTTCTCCGTCTGTTTTCACTTGGAAGAGAATGGCACCACATCCTAGTTGGCTGGCGTCGGTTTGCAAAATCCAGGGGAGACTGTAGTCGGGGAAGTATAGAGTGAGGGATTGGGACAAGCTGGATTTGAATGTCTCGAAGAGTTTGAGATATGGTTGGGTCCATGTAGCTGGATTCCAGTCGAAGTCGGCCTTGGTCATGTCGTAGAACGGGGCGGCAAGGGCCGAGTAGTTGGGTACGTGCTCATGGAAGTAGAGCGCGAAGCCTAGGAATGACATCATCTGCTTGCGTTTAATGAGTGGGGTTGGTCCGTTGGGGAATGGTGTGGAGTTAAGTGCCTCGACACGGTCGACGTCCATGGACCAGCCGTCACCAGTAATCTTATAGCCGAAGAACTTGATCTGGCTGAAGCCGAAGAAGGACTTCGAGAATTTGAGGTGTATGTTATACTCTTGGCAGCGCTCAATGAAGAGCTTGAAGCGTTCGAAGAGTTCCTCTGGAGTGTCGCCTCCGATGCAGAAGTTGTCGAAGATAATGGTTGCCCAAGGGAAATCAGAGAAGATCTCTGCCATGGTTTGCTGAAGGACGCCACTAGCTGGTGATACTCCTTCAGGCATGAACTTGGGTCTATATATACCCCAAGGGGTACTGAGAGCTAGCTTGTGACTGGTCTCAAGGCCCAGCAAGAATTGGTGGAACGAGTTAGTCATATCTAGGTCTATATAGTACTTGTGCTTGGCGAGCTTGGTGAGCTCGTTCTTGACGTTAGGGATATAAGCGTTTTCGTGAAGGATCATAGTATTAATCCATCTGTAGTCGCCACACAGTCGTACGTACGGAGGTCCAGCCTTGTCGGCGTCTGTTATGGGAGACGTGATGGGACTGCGGCAATCCTCGAGGTGGTACCTGCAGAGTCGTTTGAACTCTGTCTCGACGAGCTTGAATCTATGCGGGTTGATAGGTCTGTGCTTGGTAGAGTGAACTGTGGGCATGTCTGGCTTCCAGAGGAAGTCGACTGGGTCACATCTGATTCCGTCCCAGTTGTGGGGCACGAAGGTGGTTATTGCATCTTCTCTCATGTACTTCATGAAACCGTCGACGCCTCTCATGTCTGGGCTGATGTGTTGCTTGGGTGTAGGCTCACCTGGTAAAGATGGTGGTGGGTCTAATGCCTTGAGGTATGCGAGCTTTTCAGCTGCTACGTCGTCCATGCTGTAGAGGACGTGAGTATACAATCCTGGCGAGGCGCTATCCCGGTCCTCTGGGCCTGGGTCATCTAGCTGCGACCACGTGCGATGTAATTGCTCCGGGTCTGCGTCGAAAAATGGCTGCAAGTCGATTGTATCGGGTTCGTGTAGGAGTGTTGCCTCAGTGACCATCGGTCTTGCCTCTGGGTCGTCTAAGGGCAAACAGGTGCCTGGACTAGTTTGCGCATCGTGAGTGATACTACTATCTACGCCTTGTATCTTAGTGAAGTAAGAGTCCGTGGGCGTGTCGCTAGACTCTGGAGGTCGATAGGCGTCCGGATGGGTACCTAGGTCTTCCTTGAGTTCTAGCTTGGAGTACTGACTGCGTATAAAGTTCAAGTGCATCCTGAAGTTGTCTGGGAAAGCTGGTTCAACGATTTCTACATCCGGTGCATTGGGTGCGAAGTCGAAATCTGTGTCATCAATGACTGGCTTGCCAGATCGTACATTGTAGTAGTACTTGACGCTGGACATCGCCATGTACCTTATTGGTACCGAGTTGTCACCGTTGAGGTGGGCGTCGTGCAGCTGCTTATCGAATATGTTATCGTATATGTATCGTGCAGTAGCTGTATTAGAGTCCATCTTGTTAGTCAGGTTGCGCTCTCTCATCATGGCGGTGAACTTACTCATGTGGTCGTTTGGGGCTACTCGAGGTCGGCGCTTGCCGTGCTGCACGGCAGGTCTCATGTTAGCAAGTCGGGCCGCTTTCACGCCGGCTTCTATCATCTTGAGAAAGAATTGCGAACCATGGTGGAGTATAGCTGGTAAGCCTACTATAATGCCTGGTCCATTGTCGATTGGCAGTACCAGAAACCAGTCCGAGAATGTCAATTCGTGGTCCCCCACGCGGAAGGTAACAGTCAGCCGAGCTCGCTTGGTGATGTTAACTACCGTCTTGGTGTCTCCTAATGTGCATGCCACTTCTACATCCTCGGTAGTTGCGTTGGGATGTTTCTCTAGTTCCTGCTGCGTTACATAGCTGGAATGTAGTGCACCGGAGTCCCATAATGAAGTGACCCAGGGTACTGTCTCCTTGAGATTTGTCTTCTTGGGTTGACCTTCCTCTGCTCGTACATAACATGCTGCATGCATGTAACTTGCGAGGTTCTTTCTCTGTTCATCTGTGCTAGCACTCTGCAATAGGTTGCCGTGGATCTTCAGGTATGTCTCTGCGATGTCGTTGCATTTCCCTGCTTCGTCCTGAGTACCTAGGCGAGTACCTGGATCCTTGTTATCTACGTGCATCTTGTATACGAAGTTAAGGAAAGTCGTAGAGTCAAGGTTCCCTGTTTGGAGATAGTCGTGTATCTCCTGCTGCTCATCCGATCCCGTTGAGGTGTTGGTTGGCAGTTTAAAATCGTCGTCGCCGGGACGAACATATCATTCATAGTGTGTTGCTGGGGGTTCTATTACTCTCCCAGCCTCCATGCTCCTGAATGATACAGCCTTGTTGCGCTCTTCCATGGCTGAGTTGATTGACTTGGCTAGACCGTTCAACAGTGCTCTGTCGTGGCTAAAAGGACAGTTGTCCCTCTTGCAATTACCCTTACCCTGTACTTCACCCCAACATGGTAGTTTAGACAAGTCTTTTGACTGATCATCCCTCTTAAGCGTTAATTTAGGTGTAGTGTTAGGAGAATATTCTTTCTTTTTAGTAGGTATACCAATAGGCATCGCTAGTGGTCTGGTGAAGGCAGCGAAGTTGTCTTGGCTGGATTCGGACTCATCAGGATGGACTTGTCCGACCTTGTTGCTGTCGTACCCATGGTAGGCTAGTTGCTGGTCATACAGATCTCCGTCTTCGTCTGATGAAATCTCCCCTGGTAGGACAGAAAAAAAAACCTCCGTAAACTTGGATAACTGTGCTCTTTTCTTGGATTTTTCTGAGTTTGAAAAAGCTGACATCAATTTCACCCAGCGTTCGTTTGATTCTCTATAAGAATCGATGACCTTTTTCGCTTGTGTCATCCAGTCTGTCAGTAATCTGCATTTTGATTCCTTGTCTCCCATCTTCTTCCGTACCTCTAGTAGAACAGCTGGCGGCCATGATACACATAGTAGGGGGATGAGTCCCTCGAGATCGTACGCTTTCATAGGACGCATGGGGGGGTAATAATCAAAAAGTTTGCCTTTTTTGTCGGTTTCGCCAAGAACGATAACTAAATCTCGTGCCAAAATAAACAAATTTTCCACATCGATTGCGAAAGAGTTGTATGCCATGATACTATCGGACATCCTTTGATTTCTGAATGTGGAGATCACTGATCTGAAGATCTGTTCGTAGTGCTGTTGATCCGAGGGTCGCATCATCCGCTCGAAGGATACACAAAACTCAGCAGTCAGCATTAAATTTAACTCTCTCTCTGTCGGTGCTATTTTTGCCATTGTAGGATCGTACTTCTTGTTCCTCGGGTTGCCGTGATACGTCTTTAATTTGTTGACTATCTGCTGTTTGGCTTTCTCCGAGTAAAACCTAAAAGGAAACACTGGTAGATTGTGCGGGTTCGCTTCGTGCTCGTCGATCTTCCTAATCAGCTCTTTGTATCTGATGAAATTAGCTACTTCGATAGTCTCTTGTACGAATTTCTGTGGAACGACTATGGAGCTTCCCGCGGTTGCACGTAAGTGTGCATCTCTTAAATGCTCTCTATCTTTACTGTTTGACTTATACATTACTGACTCTCTCATTTTACCACTAGATCTCCTGGAGCCTTTCTTCTTGGATTTCTCAGAGGAGTGCCCGTCCGAGTCACCATCGCTGGAGCTGTCTTCGCTATCGCCTTCGCTCTTGGGGTCTGGGATCTTGCCGTCGTCAGTCTCGTAGGGATCGTCTGAGTCTGGGAGGTGGTATAAGTCGTCGCCGAAGATTAGTCTTGAACGCTCGCCGGATTGTCTTGGTCCTTGTGCTTTCTTCTTCTTCTTCGGGATCTGGTCTTTAACGAGGTCCACCAAGTCTTTGATTGTGCTTTCCATCGTGCTAATCCTCGCTTTCAGCTGGGTATCTTCGTCTACCAGGCTTGGGAGTGCGTCGCTTTCTGGCTTGCTTCCTCTAGAGATAGGACTAGTGTCTTCGTTATTACTCATAGTCATAGGTTCATTATACTCCATATTAGTTAGAGTAGTATGGGCTTATCCCTT
>CALGTP010000593.1 GCA_937902105.1 uncultured Actinomycetes bacterium | reverse complement strand
GCACCATTCGTTCTTGTGCTTCTGACAGCCAGATCTCCCACGGAGCCAAGCCAGGGTATTTGCGTTCCACCAAGGCGAGGTCAATCGTGGCTCCCAACTTCTCCGCCATCTCGCCGACCGCTGAAGACAATCCACCGGCACCACAATCGGTCAGCGACGTACATAACGGCACCTCGCGATCAAGTAAATCAACTAACACTTCACCGACTAAGCGCTCGACGATCGGATCACCAATCTGCACCGCGGCCCCAGCCACAGAACCAGTACTGGCATCAACCGTCATAGAAGAAAAAGTCGCACCTTTGATACCGTCGCGTCCCGTGGCCCCGCCAATCACCACAATTTGATCGCCCACTCGCGGTTCACCAATAGCGTCGTAGCCCCGTAAAACTCTGCCAACGCAACCACAAAACACTAAGGGATTAGCGATGTAACCCTCATCGTAAAGAACTGCACCAGCAACAGTGGGCACACCAATCTTGTTGCCATAATCAGCCACGCCCGCAACGACACCTTCACGGATCATCTCTGGGTGCAAGACCCCGCGAGGTAACTGATCGGGCCGTGTGTCTGCTGGACCAAAGCACAACACATCGGTGAGTGCCACAGGAATCGCCGGTGCGGCTAAGACATCGCGCACCACGCCACCCACTCCAGTATTCGCTCCACCAAAAGGTTCTACGGCACTTGGATGATTGTGCGTTTCGGCCTTTATGGCCAGGGCATGAGAATCGCCAAAACGAACGATGCCGGCGTTGCCATCAAAAGCCGAAACAACAAAAGGAGCATTAATCGTTCGCGTGCAATCACGTAGTTGACGCAATAGGGGCGCTACTTCATGGCCTCGTGTTGTGGTGATGCGTGCCGTAAATGTTTTGTGTGAGCAGTGCTCACTCCAGGTTTGGGCGATTGTCTCAATCTCGGCATCAGTCGGATCTCGTCCCTCGGTGGCAAACCATTGCCGAACAACAAGCAGTTCGCTGTGATCAAGAGCCAAACCACGTTGCCGATTGAGTTGAGAAAGTTGCCCATCGTTTAAGTCGCGCAGCGCAACAGTTTCTACACGACTTTGCGCTTCGTCAGAACTCATCGGCACGAAACCAGGGTTGACCCTCGAGCGGTCCCATATCTCCACGACAGGATTGCACAGGATACGTTCCACTAAGTCGGTCACGGCACTGTCATTAAGATGCGTCGCTCCCAAAATGCGATGTGCCGACCCTGTGGCAATACGGACATCTAAACCTAAACGAGCGGCACTCTCTTGCATTTGAAAAGCTACGCGGTCCGTCACCCCCGCTCGACGAGCAACCTCCACAACCAATTCACTTGAGGTAGCAGTGCTCTCATTAGGGTCAACAAATGTGACAGCAACCTGCGGTCCGAACGGCTCGCTGATGAGTGACTGTGCCAGACGTTGCGCGTCCACTTCATCGCTACAGCCAGACACAAAGTACAAATCACAGGATTCAAAAGTCAGTCCGGAAAATCCAAGTCGCGAGGCCGCTTGAGATAAGGAGTGATCCTGATGAGAGCCCCGAGGCGCGGAGACCCTCCACCAACTTTTTGGGGAGAAAACCGAGGAAACAGGCACTAAGACGAGAGTAAAGGTTGGGAGTCTTCACAATCCATGTAGCAAGCAGTGATTCGTTTTACTTTCTATAAAAATCATCTGAAGTTGATTAATTTTTTGTAAAACAGAGACTGCTATCAGATCCTTGGAGGGTCAACTTCAATACGGATTTTTGAATGCGCCGGCCGCTCGGTATTAATAAAAGCATGCGTGAGCACATCATGATTGCTCGCCCGCACCAACCATTTCTCACGGTGTGCCACCACTGTGATCCCTCCCATTGCGGATAAGGAACTTGCGAATGCGTCACCACCTTCACCTTCAATCACCGCTAATGCCGAGACAGGCGGGAAACCCAACATTTCGCGGCGAGCCAATTCTGCTTGACTGAGAATTCCAGGATCACCGGCGACGGCAGCCAGAACCACATCATTATCCGGCAGAGAGGTTTGCAAAATAATTCGTCCACCTCTCTCGCGGATTCCTACTAAACGCGCCGCTTTGGCGACTAAGGCCATGGCCTGCTCGCTGGCTTGATAACGCGGGGCCAATAACTCGCTATCAAAATCTAAAAATGCCACCACATCAATACGACGGCACCGATGCAACACTGCTTCTGTGCCGATAAAGACATCGGCAGTCGTGTCATCAAAGAGTTCATCTTTATTCTTGCCTGCTACGACTGCGAGAACATCGCGTTGAGCTGCTGCCTCAAGTTCATCACGCAGTCGCCCAACTCCTGGACGAATCCGTGAAAGCACTGAAGAACCACAGTTCGCACAAACTTTAGGTCGGCTGCGCTGACAGGTACCACAGTCAAGTTGACCCACCACATTTTCAACCATTGATCCTGTACACGACTCACAACGCGCCAGCATCTTGCATGATCGACATGCCAGCAGTCGCGCTTGACCCTTGGTGTTGAGCACACATGCCACGCGGAGATCGGCATGACGTAAGTGGGCAATCAACTCGGAAGACAACAACGACCTCTTCCATGGTTCAAGATCACTTTGATCCACCACTTGTACGGTGGGCCATGAGGCATGTTCACGTTCGCTACTGGGGGCGAGCAAGGTACGTTGGTGCAGTCCGACCACACTCGGACATGGGGAGACCAAGAGTAACGGAGCCTTGGCCAGACGAGCCCGCCTGGCTAAGACATCACGCGCATGCCACGTCGGAGCGCGCTCTTCTTGCAAGGACTCTTCGTGTTCATCAAGGACAACAGCAACTGCCAAGTTGGGGCAGGGAGCAAAAGCTGCAGCCCGTGCTCCGATAACAACGTCAACACCGCCTCTTGCTTGAGCCCACTCATGAGGCATCAGCGCCACAGAGATGCCCGTACGACGCAAACGCGTGGCGAGAATTTGGGCGTTGTCAACCG
The DNA here is from genome assembly GCA_937902105.1 of uncultured Actinomycetes bacterium. Classification (GTDB taxonomy): domain Bacteria; phylum Actinomycetota; class Acidimicrobiia; order Acidimicrobiales; family Ilumatobacteraceae; genus Casp-actino8. The sequence goes on along the minus strand of CALGTP010000593.1, from coordinate 10,248 downwards.
AAGCGCAGACCACCAAGGTTGGCCCCAATCGGGCTGCCGCTAAAACTGTCGGCATCTGATCGGCGCTCGGTGGAAGACGCAGAACTCCCCCGCCTTGAGCCAACAATGATGTGGCCGCAGGCGATACGGGTTCGGCCAATACCTTGGTGCGACGCGCTGGAGACGCGCGGGTGACAACCGTATTAGGTGAGGCGGTGACAAGAAATGGGCGTAAACGTGAAGCACACCAACGATCAGAGGCCCAACGACACAGATCCAACATCTCGGCGTCGGGTCCGATTCCACTTGACTTATCGATTGACTTCAATTTGTTCGTCGCTAGGTCTGATGATGGTGATCCGAGAGACACCACCCATCCCCCGACACGGCGACCATTCAAAGACATTCGTACACGCGAACCAAGCGCTACGACATCCGTCAGAGATGGTGGAACCAGATAATCGAAAACACGATCAAGTCCGGTGACATCTGGGACAATGCCAGCCACAACTGGCAATCCAGAAACAGATTCAGTCACGACCGGGGTGGTCGTCATCTCGGCGGCAATCTACGAACGTCGACTGTGAACCCTCAGAGGCCCAATGCCGAAGAGAACTCAGCGAGCCGCGAGAGTTTTTCCCATTCAAAGTCCGGCAGTTCACGCCCGAAGTGCCCGTAGGCAGCAGTCTGCAAGTAAATCGGGCGCTTCAATTTCAGATCACGCACGATGGCTGCTGGGCGAAGGTCAAAAGTGGCCTTGACGGCTGCTTCAATTTTTTCTACTGCAATCGTTTCGGTACCGAATGTCTCAACCAAGATGCTGACTGGATGCGCCATACCAATGGCATAAGCAACCTGAACTTCACAGCGATCAGCAACACCAGCGGCGACCACATGCTTGGCAACCCAGCGTGCAGCATATGCCGCTGAGCGATCAACTTTGCTCGGATCTTTACCGCTGAATGCTCCGCCACCGTGACGACCCATACCACCGTACGTATCAACAATAATCTTGCGACCAGTGAGACCAGTGTCAGCGTGAGGTCCACCTAAAACGAACTTCCCAGTTGGGTTAATGAAGATCGAATAATCATCCTGCGCGAATTGAGCAGGAATCATTGGACGGATGACTTGCTCAATCAAATCCGGACGGATGACCGTATCACGATCAATGCCATCATCATGTTGCGTGGAAATCAGCACAGTATTCAGACGCACAGGCTTTCCATCTTCATAGTCAAAGGTGACCTGAGTCTTGCCATCTGGACGCAGATAAGGAATTTGGCTCGACTTACGCACTTCAGTCAAACGCTCCGCCAAACGGTGCGCTAAGTGAATCGGCAATGGCATCAAAGTTGATGTTTCATTGCATGCATAGCCAAACATCATTCCTTGATCTCCAGCACCCTGCAGATCAAGATCGTCGCTTCCCGTACGACCGCGTACCTCTTCGCTCTTATTGACGCCTTGTGCAATATCGGGACTCTGCGCATCGAGAGCGACCAAGACTCCGCAAGTCTTTCCGTCAAAGCCGAAATCGGCATTGGTGTAGCCGATGCCTTTAATCACTGAGCGCGCCGTCTCGGCAATATCAACATAGGCATCGGTCGTGATTTCTCCCGACACCAGACACAAACCAGTTGTCACTAAAGTTTCACAAGCCACGCGAGCATGGGGATCTTCGGCAAGAATCGCGTCTAAGACAGCGTCAGAAACCTGATCGGCGACCTTGTCGGGGTGACCTTCGGTCACACTTTCTGATGTAAATGTCCAGTTGCGACTCATGATGGCTCCAAATGTCTCTATTTATTATTGCTCAATCAACAAAACTAAATTTCAAGGAAGGCGAACTGCTAACTAGTTGCCTTACTCAGGCGAATTTTGACCACGATATCTAACAAGGCTCGGGCAACATTTCGTTTATCACTTAACGGCAGTAAGTGTAGAGGTTGGTTGGGTCTCAAGAAGGTGACCGCGTTGGTGTCGTGCTGGAAACCGACGCCGGGTTGACTGACATCATTAGCCACCATCAGGTCCAAGTTCTTGCGCTCAAGTTTGCTTTGGGCATTGGCTATGAGGTCGGAGGTCTCAGCAGCGAAGCCCACGAGAACTTGATCTGAGCGCTTGGCTGCACCAAGAGCAGCCAAAATATCGGGAGTTGCCTCAAGGATAATTTGCGGTATCCCGCCGTCCTTTTTAATCTTTTCCGGGGTACAAGACACAGGACGAAAGTCCGCCACAGCGGCGCACATGACCATCACATCGGTTTGCTCCCATAACCCTTCAATGGCCTTTTGCATCTCTGCCGCTGTTTCCACGGCGACCACGCTCACTCCCGCGGGAATCGGCAAATCCACAGTCGAAATAAGCGAGACACGAGCCCCACGAGAAGCGGCCTCAGCGGCCACGGCGTAACCCTGTTTTCCACTTGAACGATTGGCGATCACCCGTACAGCGTCAATCGGTTCACGAGTTCCGCCGGCGCTGACGACAACATGCACGCCTCGTAAATCCCCCGAGCCCAATACTTGATGTACACGGGCCAGGATCGCCGTCGTTGAAGCCAATCGCCCTTTACCCGAATCGCCACCGGCTAAACGTCCATCTTCGGGCTCGACGATATGAACGCCGCGCGAGGCCAGTATTTCAATGTTGTGTTGTACCGCTGGGTGCTCCCACATTTCGGTATGCATTGCGGGACAGACAATGACTGGTGCTCGAGTAGCAATCAAGACATTGGTCATCAAATCGCTAGACAACCCATGGGCATACGCTCCAAGCAAACGCGCCGTTGCTGGAGCAACCAAAATGAGGTCTGCGCTTTGACCCAACTTGGTGTGCGGAATAGGCGATCCCTCATCCCACAATGACATTTGCACGGGTTCACTAGCGAGCGCAGAAAGAGTTGTTCGACCAATAAAATGTTCGGCGCCTTTCGTCATCACTGGTATGACATGGGCTCCTGCATCCACAAGTTGGCGAATCACTTCAACTGCTTTATACGCAGCGATACCACCGCATACGCCAACAACAATTCTCTTGCCGGCCAAATCGGCCATGATCAAACTCAGGCGTCGCCAGAATCAGCGTCGTCGACGCCAACTTCGGTGACATCTTGCGCAGTGCCGAGAATTGCGGCGGCCTCAGCAGCACGCAATGCAGCAGCATCAGCGATGGCGGCTTGTTCAGCGGCGGCGCGCTCGGCCATTTCTTCGGCGGGAACACGAACGATCTTGTCGGCGGCAATTTCTTCAAAACCCATGCTCAACGGCTTACGCAATGAAGCAACTTGGGGAGGAACAACCTTCGAACTGACTGAGCCCATCTTGGCGTAATAATCCTGCAGTTCACGCGCCCGACTAGCAGCCAGAGTGACCAAACTGAACTTTGAGTCAACCTTGCCCAGAAGGTCCTCTAACTGGGGTGTCATCATCGAATCGTTATTTGCAGGCATGGTGATTCAGTTGTCCTTTGAATGGGCTAAAACGCCGAATTGTTCAGCGGTCAATCATAACCTGTCAAAGAGGGCTTTCAGCGCCCCACATCGTGACGAAGCCTGGTTATCAGGGCCATCATTTCGTCCACAGTGCGCTCCAACTCATCGTTGACCAGATAATGGTCAGCCAAAGCTAAGCCCACTGGCTCTTCTTCCTCGGCTTTGCGCAACCTCTCCTGAATCTTGTGATCTGGGTCGCCGCGTCCGACCAAACGCCGCCGTTGCTCTTCTCGCGAGGGGGGCAGAATGAAGATCAGGACAGACTCGGGGTGAGAGACTTTCACCTGCTGCGCTCCATCAACCTCAATTTCTAAGACAATGTCGCGCCCCGTCGTCAGATCGGGAGCGGGACTGCCGTAATAATTTCCGAGGAACTCAGTCCATTCCAAAAATCCACCCGCCGCAAGGTGAGACTCAAACTTCTCGCGGGTAGTGAAGACATAAGCCTCATCTTTTTCCCCCGGTCGCTGGGACCTTGTTGTCCAGGAGCGACTCAGCAACAAGGTCTGATCGCGCTGCAAAAGAGCGTCCACAATGGTGCCCTTACCTACGCCACCTGGACCGGACACAATAATGATCAGCGCAAGCGCCGGCGATGAGGATGCGGGCGGGATGGCCCGCGATGTCATTTGGCGAGGTGTTCGAGCAGAGCTTTCTTCTGCTGATTGCCAAGACCCTGGATCTTGCGGTTATCGGCGATGCCGACTTCTTCCATGATCTTGCGGGCTTTGACTTTGCCCAGTCCAGGAAGGCTTTCCAGCATCGCTAGGACTCGGAGTTTGCCGACATTAGGGTCAGTCGAAACGATAGCGTCAGCCACGCTCAAGGTCCCTTGCTTAAGTTGGACTTTGATGATGGCCCGGGCGGCACGAGCTTCGGCAGCCTTGACAAGGGCCGCTGCACGCTGTTCGGGTGTGAGTATCGGAGGAGTAGCCATAACTGAACCGTACAGAGATAGCGCACGCTATGGGTGGATACCACCGCTATGTGCACGACCAGTCAGATCTGCTAGCGCCCCTATTTTGCGCTCATTCGCCCAATTTTCGAGTTCATTGGCGATTTTGAAGCAAGCCCGAGGGTCAGCGAATGTGGCAGTACCGACTTGAACGGCACTGGCACCAGCCAGCATCAACTCGGCAGCATCCCAACCCGAGGCCACGCCGCCAACACCCACAATGGCCAGATCGGGCAGTGCCGCATGCACATCAAAGACCGCCCGCACGGCCACAGGATGAATCGCCCGTCCCGACAAACCTCCGACCCCATTACCTAGAACTGGGCGTCCCGTTTCAGGGTCAAGTACCAGTCCAACGACTGTATTGATCAATGTCACCGCGCTCGCCCCAGCATTCTGCACGGCGCGCGCCACGTCAACGAGACGATCCGTGTTGGGACTGAGTTTGGCCCACAACGGTCGCTGAAGAATCATGCAGGTTGCGATCACGGCCGCTGAGAGTTCAATATCGTGCGCGAAAATCCCATGCCCCGAAAGGTTCGGACATGACAAGTTCACTTCCACAGCAATCACCGTGTCGCGATATGGCGAACTCTCTAAACCTTTGCTCAACAATTCGGCGGCGCGACGATATTCCTCGACCGATCGCCCCCAGATACTGACGACAGCTTTAGCTTGGGCGGTCGCCATGGCCGGCAAATCATTGGCTAGCCAATGCGCTACTCCCGATCCCTGCAGACCTACGGCGTTGATCATTCCTTGTGCGATCGGATGCACTCGCGGTGCCGGATTGCCGGCCCAAGCCTCGACGGTTAATGACTTCACAACAACTGCTCCGAGTGTTGCTAGGTCACCGTATGCAGACAACTCGGCACCATGGCCGGCTGTTCCTGACGCAGCAATGATCGGATGCGCCAACTCAAGTGATCCCACCTTGACGCTCGTGGCCACAAGGGTGCGATCAGCGGCCATGGTACTCCTGCAGACTCTTGACCTCGAGAGGATGGTCAAGTTGTTCAGCCATACCTTGCACCGCCGCCAGTGCTGCTTCAACAGTGGTCACCGAACTCACATGATTGACATTGGCCGCTTTGCGAATTGCTTCGCCGTCGGTACGACCACCACGACCTTGCGGGGTGTTGACAACGAATGACACTTCGCCCGAAGCAATCAAATCCACTGCGGTAATGGCTGCATTTTCGTTGACCTTTCCGACCACCTTGTCGACATCCATTCCAAAGCGAGCGAGATACGCCGCGGTTCCAGTTGTCGCAGCAATACCAAAACCTAAAGCACGCAATCGTTGAGCAAGCACAATGCCCGCTGGTTTGTCACCATCTGCCAAGGAGAGAAAAACCATCCCAGTTGTTGGCAACACTGTGCCTGCCGCGAGTTCGGCTTTGTAAAAGGCTCGACCGAACGTTTTGTCAATACCCATGACCTCACCCGTTGAGCGCATTTCTGGTCCGAGCGCAGTATCCACTTCAGGGAATCGACTAAACGGTAAAACAGCCTCTTTAACCGCAACTGTGTCAGGGAAATCAAGTAAGACCGAGTGAGTGAGTAGTCCCTCACGACGAAGCTCAGCCAAGGTCGATCCAAGCATTACCCGTGTGGCCACCTTGGCCAATGGCACCCCAGTGGCCTTGGCTACGAAGGGCACTGTACGACTGGCGCGCGGGTTGGCCTCAATCACATACACACTTGTGCCAACGACCGCATATTGCACATTGATCGGACCGCGTACATCTAATGCTGTTGCGATCGCTGCGGTGTACGCCTCAATCACTTCAACAACCCACTTCGGCAACGTTTGTGGTGGGATCGCGCAGGCTGAGTCACCCGAGTGAACACCAGCCTCTTCAACATGCTCCATGACTCCACCGATAAGTACTTCGCCAGTGTGATCACGAATTGCGTCCACATCCACCTCAGTAGCATCTTCAAGGAAACGATCAACCAGTACTGGACGTTCTGCTGATAGTCCACCCTCTTTTCCAAGACTCCCAAAATCAGAAAGTTCAGCCATGGCGCGTGTGAGGTGATCGCGATCATGCACAATCTGCATGGCTCGTCCACCGAGCACATAACTCGGACGCACCAACACCGGAAATCCGACTCGCTCGACGATCGCCATTGCTTGTTCAAGGTTGATCGCCGTACCACCAGGTGGTTGCGGGATCTTGAGGGATTCACACAACTCGTTCCACTTTTCGCGATCCTCAGCCAAGTCAATGGACACAGGCGAAGTGCCAGCAATCAGTTCGGCGGGAATGAGTCCTGAGAGTTTCAAAGGAGTTTGACCACCAAGTGAGACGATCACTTTTGGAGCACGTCCACCGGCTGCCGCAGTTTCTGCGGCGATGACATTCAAAACATCCTCCTTGGTGAGTGGCTCAAAATACAAGCGATCAGACGTGTCATAGTCCGTAGAGACTGTCTCGGGATTGCAATTGATCATCACCGTTTCATAACCAGCATCGCGCAATGCAAATGAGGCATGGACACAGCAATAGTCAAACTCAATTCCCTGTCCGATGCGGTTGGGGCCTGACCCAAGAATGATCACGCGCGGGCGCTCCGAAGGACGTACTTCATTTTCATCTTCGTATGTCGAGTAGTGATACGGGGTTTGGGCAGCAAATTCGGCCGAACAAGTATCTACCGTTTTATAAGTCGGCAAAACACCGGCCGTTTCGCGAATCCTACGGACATCATCTTCGTGGGTTGACCATAAATATGCCAACTGCGCATCGCTGAAGCCGACTCGCTTAATGCGCTTCCATGCTTGCTTGCTCATCGTCGATGGCGACAAAGATTTCACGGCCTGGCGCTCTTCAATGATCATCAGCATCTGGTCAAGGAACCAAGGATCTACCTTGCAGGCTTGATACACCTCATCCACAGAGATGCCTCGTAGAAGCAACTCCCCGATTGTAAAAATGCGATCAGGTGTGCCAACACCGACCGAACTCAGCAACTCTTGCGTTGAAAGATTAGCGAACTGCTTTTCTGCTGGGTCGCAGTTGAGTCCCAATCGGCCTTGTTCAAGGGATCGCAATGCCTTTTGCAAACTCTCAGGAAAAGTACGCCCGATAGCCATCACCTCACCCACGCTTTGCATTTGCGTTCCCAAGACGCCACTCGTGCCCGGCAACTTTTCAAAAGCCCAACGCGGAATCTTTGTCACGACATAGTCAATCGTCGGTTCAAAACTCGCCGGAGTCATCTTGGTGATGTCATTGGGTATCTCATCGAGTGTGTAACCCACCGCCAACTTGGCAGCAATCTTGGCGATAGGAAATCCTGTGGCCTTTGATGCCAATGCGCTTGAACGCGAAACTCGCGGGTTCATCTCAATCACGACTTGTTCACCAGTCTCGGGATTGACTGCAAACTGCACATTCGATCCGCCAGTCTCCACACCCACACGACGGATACAAGCCAAAGCAGCATCGCGCATCAGTTGATATTCAACGTCACTCAAGGTTTGCGCTGGGGCAACCGTGATTGAATCGCCAGTGTGGACTCCCATGGGATCAAAGTTTTCAATTGAGCAAATGATCACGCAGTTATCGGCGGTATCACGCATCACTTCAAGTTCATATTCTTTCCAACCAGCGATGCTTTGCTCAATCAAGATTTCACTGATCGGACTGGCGTGCAATCCGTTTGATGCCAATTTGACAAACTCTTCATGTGTCGCCGCAATGCCCGTACCGCGTCCACCCAAAATATATGCAGGCCGAATAATCGCTGGAAGCCCGATCACTTTAATGACCTCTAAAGATTCTTCCAGTGTGTGCGCTATTCCACTCGCAGGAACCTTGAGTCCGATTTCAATCATCGCCTCTTTAAATTTGCCACGGTCCTCGGCTGTCGAGATCGATTCGGCATTGGCGCCGATGAGTTCAGGTGTGCCTGGGACTCCGACCAATCCACGTTCAAACAAGGCCATCGCTAAGTTCAGACCTGTCTGACCGCCGAGTGTGGCCAAAACAGCATCGGGTTTTTCGCGCTCAATGATTTTGGCGATCACTTCCCAAGTGAGTGGCTCAATATACGTACGGTGAGCAAAATCTGGGTCAGTCATAATTGTCGCTGGATTGGAATTGGCCAGAATGACGCGGTAGCCCTCTTCTTTGAGGACGCGACATGCCTGAGTTCCCGAATAATCAAATTCGCAGGCTTGACCGATGACAATAGGACCCGATCCGATAATCAGGATTGATGAGATATCAGTGCGCTTAGGCATGATCAGAAAGTTCCATTCTTCATGAGTTCGGCAAACTGCTCGAAAAGATAACGACTGTCGTGAGGACCAGGCCCAGCCTCAGGGTGATATTGCACACTGAATGCCCGAGCGTCATTCACCCGCATACCTTCATTGCTCTTGTCGTTGAGATTGATATGTGTGGTTGAGACTCGTCCGCCGAGGCTTTCGGCATCAACACAGAAGTTGTGGTTTTGACTCGTGATCTCAACATGACCAGAAGCCAGATGTTGTACTGGATGATTTCCACCGTGATGACCGAACGGCAACTTGTAGGTCTGACCACCCAAAGCCAAACTCAGCAACTGGTGTCCGAGACAGATACCGAAAACTGGAACCTGCCCAACTAATTCAGTGATCGCTTCAACGGCATAGGGAACAGTCGTCGGATCGCCAGGACCGTTTGACAAAAACACGCCCTGAGGATTCATCGCCATAACTTCAGCCGCCGTCGTCGATGCCGGCACAACTTCAATCGTGGCTATCTCTGATAGGCAGCGAAGAATGGTCGTCTTGATGCCAAAGTCATAGGCCACAACTTTGAGAGGACCATTGCCGACGCGATAACGCTTGCCAGTGGTGACAGTGGAAACTAGATCAACTCCATCAGTGCCAGGTTCAGCACGCGCTGCCGCCAGCAACTCCTCGTACGACGCTGTGCCGAATGCACCAGGTATCGCACCCGCATCTCGCAACACGCGCGTCAAACGGCGCGTGTCAATACCACCGATACCCGATACACCACTTTTGACCAGCAGTGCATCCAAACTATTTTCAGCGCGATAGTTACTGTGTCGGCGCGCCATTTCACGCACGATCACACCCCGGCAAAACGGGCGTGATGACTCATTATCCAAAGACGTCACCCCGTAATTGCCGATATGAGGATAAGTGAAACTGATGATTTGGCCGGCGTATGAAGGGTCAGTGATGACCTCTTGGTATCCGCTCAGAACAGTGTTGAAGACGACCTCTCCAGCCGAGATTCCTGTTGTTGACTCCGCCCCGAGGGCTTCACCTTCGAACACACTGCCGTCAGCAAGAACTAGTGCTGCTTCACGAATTGTCATCAGATTTCCTTCTTTGTATGATTATTCATTATACTGTATAAAAAATGATTATCCATCAGAGTTGAGCAATCCCTTGGATCACGACGCCGTGACCGTTAAAGACCGTGTGACGGACTTTCCCTGAGACAACCCGGCCGTGGTAAGGGGTGTTTTTACTTTTGCTAGCCCCCGAGTTGCGGTCCACGGTCCACTCAAGGGAAGGGTTGAACACCGTGATATTCGCCGGTTCACCGACCGCTATTGGCCGTCCATGGCGATCGTCGATACCAGCGATCTTCGCCGGCTTCCAACTGAGTGCCGCCAAAACGTCGTACACATCCATCGTCAGTTCGCTTAAGGCGAGCGCCAATGCGGTTTCCAAGCCCAACATTCCTGGCGGTGCTTGATCAAGGGGTTGTTCTTTGAGGTGACTGGCGTGCGGGGCATGATCGGTGGCAATGGCGTCAATGGTGCCATCGGCCAAGCCGTCTTTGAG
>CALGTP010000592.1 GCA_937902105.1 uncultured Actinomycetes bacterium | reverse complement strand
GCCATTCACCCTATCAATTCATAGGTTTTGGTGCCATGGATGGTCATTCTATCACTTCATAGGGCTTGGGGCAATGGATGGCCATTCACCCTATCAATTCATAGGTTTTGGTGCCATGGTCGTTCTATCACTTCATAGGGCTTGGGGCAATGGATGGCCATTCACCCTATCAGTAGCTACTGACATGACAGACTGTCTCACTCGACTGCAAATCCAGGGCGCATAGACATCAGTGGATTTCATGTCGGCTATCACCTTCTTCTCGCCCTCCTCAGTTCCAAGCAGTCGTTCCTTTAGCACCTGAGGTGACCAATAATTGACACTCTTGCTGCGCACTCTTTTCATGAGGTTGCTGTCTTTGCAGATTTCAAAACACGTCTTGCAGCAGTGCTGTCGATCAGGGGTAGGGCGGAACTTCTTCCTTTGCTGCACAGTGACACGAAAAACTGCAAGCTTCTGGTTGTTATATGTTGTTATCACATGTGACACATAACCACATGAAGCATCATGAAGCTATATACCTGTCGTGCGCATGCCTTGACAAAAAATAACACATCATAAAACAATACACTAGTAGTGGCTTAACAATCTCAAGCTTCTGGCAACCATGTCGACTCCTGATTCGTATGTTCTCAGGGCAATCCTCCTTTATCCATTCCAGGCACTTCTCCTCTACGGCAGACCAGGCGAAGTTGGTATACGAATAGTACAAGATCACGGCCTGGAATAGTCTGCCCAATGTCGTGGTCAGGTGTAGACTCAGGCTAAAGCCATTGCAATCTACCAAATCATCGGGTAGCTCTGCCTGCTGACGTCTCTCCTCAAGCTTGCTGAGATGTCCAGCGTTCCTTTCAATGTGCCTGTGCAACTTGTTGAAACCCTCACGGTTGTAGAACTGCAAGTCAAACACTTTCTGGCACAACTGGCATTCAATTGGCAACACACAGGCCTGGAATCCTGGAGTGTGCAACATAAAATCACCAGGATACGCACCCATTAGGGCAGCGATGGTCTGCGGTCCCTGACTTTTCGGACCTACGGCTGCAGACTGCTCAGCTGCTTTCGTGGAAGCTGCCGCTTCCACTTCTGCTTTCACCTCTGATTTCACTCCTGCTTTCACTTCTGGTTTCTCTTCTTTTTTCGAGTCATGGTTAGCATGGCGCTGGCCCCATTGTTGTTCAGCCTCGTCAAGTCTCTTGAGAAGCTCCTCAAACTTGAAGCTGGTGGAATTCAGCATGGCCATACACGAACAGCATTTGTCGGGCATGAGCCTTTGGACCAGCAGATCTTGGAGGGCTACATAGCCGTGCATGGACTCACGGTCTAACAGGAAACATCGTGCTGAGAACCTGTTTACAGCATTGTCGTAGTGGTGGTGCTTGTGCGACCCGTACGTACATCTTACGGCGCCCAAATACAAGCGGACCGCCTGCTTCAGGGCGACAACCAACGGAATAAATTTCGGAGCCCTCCCCGGCCCCCCCTTCCTCTTTTGAGGCTGGCCAGCCTTGCCAGATGCCTGCGGGTGGGGTGGCGATTGTGATGGTTCAAAGGCTGCTTGGGGTTCAACCGCTCTAGCCGCTGGCTTGATCGTCGTCCCACCCGGAGCTGCTGCCTCACTCATGCTCTTGAACATTTCCCGAACTGATGCAAAGTCCGATGTGTGAGATTCTGACTTGATGTTACTCCCATCTCGAGCCGATGCCTTGTTCATGCTATTGCTCTTGTTCTGAGGTGATGCTCCATGCGACGGGTGAGATTCTGACTTGATGTTACTCCCAGCAGGAGCTGATGCCTTGCTCATGCTCTTGCTCTCGTTCTGAGCTGATGCTCCACGAGCCGATTCAGACTCTGATTTGATATCCCCATCACCCATACCCTGAGCTGACGCCTTTCTGTCGCTTACAGCAGATGCTGCTTCAGAACCAGGGACTTCCCTTTTGACTTCCACTTTGATAGTGTGCAGTTGACCCTGCTGCTTGTTTGTTGCTTGGATCCTCTGCGTACGTTTAGAAACATTGACGAGGATAATTTCAAGGTCAGAGTCTGAGCTTACTTCTGAAGCCATGGTTCTGGCACTGCCTGCACTACGGCTGTTGACGCACGGGATAACCACTGCACTGATTGTTGGATGCAAAGTCTTCACTGGTGGGGCTGCAATACCTGGCTGAATGTGGAGTATGCGAGGAGCAGACTCGTTGGAGGGACCAAGCACTACAGGCACTCCTTCTGCCTCTTCTGCCTCAGCCGAAGCTTCTTGTCCTGCTTCTTCGTTCTCAGCCGGAAGCAGCTCGGGAGGTTCAATAAAGAACTTGAAGAATTCTTGCCAACCGATCTCACCCTTGACCTTAGGCGCTACAATGCGCTACACACGTTCCCGAAAAAACGTGTGCGTGACGAAAGGCACACTGAAAACTCACAGCGATCCACAACCCATAATCCACTGTGTAACTTCCACAACCAACAGAAATAAAAGACAAGAGCCGAAGTGTAAAGAAAGCAAGCTCACCACATGTAAAATCCTGGCCGTAACAACAAACAAGCAACAGACAGCCAGTTGCTACTCACGTCCTGCCTGATATCCCTGATCGTTGCAAGTGCTGCAGGGTCGGTCATTTCATCCATGTCATCACGCACAACGCCAGGCGTACCTTTTCTCATCCCTGCGAGCGTAAAGCAACCGCAGTTGCCACGCCGAGGCGTTTCTTGCACAAACACGCCTTGCTAATATTTGAGGGAGAACTTGAAAGAAGCAGGCCCAACAAAACACAAGTTCAACCATACCAAAAGATGCCAAAAGTACGCTGTAGAAAAACTGAAGTGCCCATGCTACACATCTTCTTCAACAGTTCTAAAAAGTTGAATGAGTGTTGCCGGCGAATGGCATCTTCCCTTAGATGAACAAGCATTAAGCCTACTACACAATTTGAGTGAC
>CALGTP010000591.1 GCA_937902105.1 uncultured Actinomycetes bacterium | reverse complement strand
CGACCGATTTCTGACCGGTCTGAGCCAACCTTCGCACGCCTCCGTTACTCTTTAGGAGGCGACCGCCCCAGTCAAACTACCCACCATACAGTGTCTTGCAGCCAGATAATGGCATGCAGTTAGATATCAAAAATAACAAGAGAGGTATTTCACTAAAGACTCCATGACAGCTGGCGCCGCCACTTCAAAGTCTCCCTCCTATGCTACACATGTCATTTCTAATACCAATGTAAAGTTATAGTAAAGGTGCACGGGGTCTTTCCGTCTAACCACGGGAACTCCGCATCTTCACGGAGAATTCAATTTCACTGAGTTGATGTTGGAGACAGCGGAGAAATCGTTACGCCATTCATGCAGGACGGAACTTACCCGTCAAGGAATTTCGCTACCTTAGGACCGTTATAGTTACGGCCGCCGTTCACTGGGGCTTCGGTTTGATGCTTGCACATCTCACGTTAACCTTCCAGCACCGGGCAGGCGTCACACCCTATACATCCACTTACGTGTTAGCAGAGTGCTGTGTTTTTGATAAACAGTCGCTTCTCCCTGGCTTGTGCCACCTAGTAGTGGTTGCCCATAACTAGGTCTTCCTTATCCCGAAGTTACGGAAGCATTTTGCCGAGTTCCTTCAACATCATTCTCTCAAGCGCCTAGGTATTCTCTACCGGTACACGTGTGTCCGTTTGGGGTACGGTCTTATGGTGGAGCTATTTCCTGGGACCACTTCACGGCTAACTCAATCCAATAAGAGTTAACAATTTACGCAATCCGTCACTACCACCAGGCTCAGGAATATTTACCTGATTCCCATCGACTACGACTTTCGTCCTCGTCTTAGGGGCCGGCTAACCCTGCGAAGATTAACTTTACGCAGGAACCCTTGTACTCTCGGCGACAGAGTCTTTCACTCTGTTTGTCGTTACTTATGTCAGCATTCGCACTTCTGATACCTCCAAGAGCCCTCACGGGTCTCTCTTCGCAGGCTTACAGAACGTTCCGCTACCAGATAAAAAAGTCCGAAGACTTTAATAAATCCACAACTTCGGTGTATGGTTTGAGCCCCGTTACATCTTAGGCGCAAAGTCTCTTAATTAGACCGGTGAGCTGTTACGCTATCTTTAAAGGATGGCTGCTTCTAAGCCAACCTCCCGGCTGTTTTGGAGTCTTCACATCCTTTCACACTTAACCATAACTTCGGGACCTTAATTGGTGGTCTGGGTTGTTTCCCTCTCGACGATGGACGTTAGCATTCACCGTCTGTCTGCTGAGGAACCACTTTGAGTATTCGGAGTTTTATTAGGTTTGGTAAGAATTTCTTCCCCCTAGCCTATTTAGTGCTCTACCCCTCAAAGTTTATATCTCAACGCACTACCTAAATAGTTTTCGCGGAAAACCAGCTATCTCCGATTTTGATTGGCCTTTCACCCCTAGCAACAAGTCATCCAAATCCTTTTCAACGGATACTGGTTCGGTCCTCCAGCAAGTATTACCTTGCCTTCAACCTGCTCATAGCTAGATCAATCGGTTTCGGGTTCTAATCCATGTAACTAAGCGCCCTATTCAGACTCGCTTTCGCTGCGCCTACACCTCATTCGGTTTAAGCTTGCTACATAAATTAAGTCACTGACCCATTATACAAAAGGTACGTCGTCACCCACATGGGGCTTCGACAGTTTGTAAGCATACAGTTTCAGGATCTATTTCACTCCCCTAATAGGGGTTCTTTTCACCTTTCCCTCACGGTACTAGTT
>CALGTP010000590.1 GCA_937902105.1 uncultured Actinomycetes bacterium | reverse complement strand
TGCGAAGCGACAACGTGGGCGACCCCAAGAAGATGGCCGGCAAGGGGACGGATGAAGATTTTTTGGAGGATTGCCTCCGCGATATTGCCAACACTGTGGGCGCCAAAACGCTTGAAGCTCAAGGCAAAAATGGCGCTGCCTACCAAATGCCTGAGCGCACCTTTCTAAGATTCAAGAAAGCAATGATTGACCGAGGTCACAAACAAAGGGACGCGCAGCAGACAACCAGGGCCCGCGCTTTCGCAGAGAAGGATGTTCGAAACTTCGCCGCGCTGGGAGGCGTTGTATCCGCTACCATGTACGACGAGCTGTACGACCTGTGGGTGGCGCCAGATCTTGTCTCAAACCTCGACCCAGTCGTCATCAAGTTTGGCGGCGCAAGAAAAATCAAAGTCCTGATTTGTCCCGCTAGTGTATCGGCAAAGGTCACCAACACTAAAGATGAGGCTGGCCTTACGCATCGAGCAAAGGTCGTTCTCTTTTTGTTATTTAATGTATGTGTGCCCTCTTTTTATTTCGTCTACCTTCATCAGGCCTTTCCCGTTTTGTGGGCCAATGGGGGCGTGTCTCCCCTCGTTGTCGTCTACAAGGCGGCCCCGGCGAAAGGACCCACATCAAAGAAGAATAAGCATAAGAAGAAGAAGAAGCGGAAGAGGGAGGAGGAGCAGCAGGCGAACGACGACGACAACGACGACGACGACGACGAGGAGGAGGAGGAAGAGGAGCAGGAGCAGGAGGAGCAGCAGGCGAACGACGACGGCGACGAGGAGGAGCAGCAGGATTCGAAGAAGAAGAAGAAAAAAGATTCAAAGAAGAGAAAGCGGAAGTCAGGCAAACGCGGGGCCGAGAAGCAAGCGATCAAGGAAGAAGTAAAAGAAGCGGATTCACTGGAAATCAAAGAAGAGGAGTCATGGGAAGCAGCCAAAAAAAAGATTGAAGCTTCAATCATTCGCATTCGGGTCAAAGGCCTGTCCCCCTCCAAAGATCCTGGTAGGCATGTTGTTTTCACCCCTGCCCCTTGTTGACAACTATTGCACACCTCATTGAACCGACTTGCTAGGGACGTGGGGGGAGTTGTGGATTTATCGAACGACACACCCAGACAAGTTTCTCTTTCGGTACTGGTTTGAAGAGATCTACCTTCCTGACTACAAGCGCCGTCGAGATACCATGTACAGTCGATTTCCAGAGGAAGATCCAAGGAGCAGCCAAGAAGAGCGAGGAGTGTTTTGGTCTGACGGAGAGCCCGCGCTGATTGCAGCCGTCAAAGAGATGAAACTTATCTTCAGGCGTGAACGTTTGACGGTTCTCCCTTGGCTTTCGTCATTCTACGCTTCTTTTGCTTAATTGAGTTTCTCTCTTTTGATTGGTTGCACACAGGCGAACAAAATTTCAGCAAACTGCAGTGCCAAACTGCAGCCGGCAGATGTCGGGCCGTGCTTCATCACGTTGCACACCTTGTTCACCTATGGAACCTACCAGGAGTACATCAATTCCGGCATCGTTCAGTTCCTGGAGAAAGAGTTAACCTCCGAGGCAACCAAGAAGAAGTTCTCGATCCCCGCTGGAGTCCGCAAGCAACTTGTCGACATGGTGGCTCAGCTTCCCACAATTATGTCCCATTGTTTCCATCCCACCAACGTCCAGCTCAGCTATGCCAAGGCTTACATGGTCCCCTTCGACCTCAAAGGCATGCTCTCCCTGTGTCGAAAATGGCAATCGTTCTCCACGGAGCAGGGCAAGCAGATTCTGGACGCAATGGTTCAAGATGATGGTGTGATTGATCTTGTCGCGAAGAACGGACAGGTCACGGAGGAAGAGTTCGACCGCCTCGGGTTCCCCGCCGCTGAATCAACAAGAGGCCAAGGCGAAAAACAGCGAGAGGTTCATGACCAGCGGCCAGAGTACCAGTGCCGAGCCATGTGCCTTACACACGAAGACCTCCTGGAGACGCGAGCAGCGGCGAAGAAGGAGCGAGATAAAGTCAAGAGGCAAATGGCAAAGAGCAAGAAGGCAGAGGAGAAAGCGCTGGAACTGGAGGCAAAGAGGCGGGTAGAGGAGGAAGTCAAAAAGAAGGTTGAGTCCGAGCTGGCGAAGTCGGCAAAGCAGGGCAAGCAGAGTGATAAGCAAGTGAAGCAGGAGGCTCAGAGGAAGCCGGCAAGCCTAAGCCATGCGCAAATCAGGGAGGCCCAAGAGCTCGAGTTGCTGAAGTTGAAAGTGGAGAATTTCGAGAGGCAAGCCTTGGAGCAGGAGCTGTTCGAGAAGAAACGGGCGAAAGAGCTGCTGGAGGCGAGGGAGAAGAGCCACCGATGGCGAGAAGAAGACCAATTCAACGAGGGAGAGGGCGCTACGATCTTCTGCGATGTCTGCGGCTTGGATAAGGAGGTGATCAAGAGCAAGAGAATTTTGCGAGGTGATTGGTTTCAGTGCCGCCATTGTAGCAAGTGGTGGTGCATGGACTGTGGCAACGAGGCTGCTTTTCGATCTCACGAACATTGGAAATGTCCCAGAAGGCCATC
>CALGTP010000589.1 GCA_937902105.1 uncultured Actinomycetes bacterium | reverse complement strand
CCGTGTGGCGATTTGACCTATCATAAATATGAGAAATGTAGTGACCGTGGAGAAAACAAATAACTTCAAATAGTTGGCCAAGATTCTCGATTTTTGTCTGCGTGATTTGTCCAGAGATAATCAACACAGATGTTCAAACATTGCAGTTTGCTGTAATTGTTTCGCGGGCCTTCCCACGTCTTTGACATGCTGTTTGTCGGCTTGCCTCCAGCATAATAAGCTTCAAAAGCGCCGAGCTTCGAATCCATCACCAGCGAACATTTTGCCCCTAATGGGCGAAGATCTTTGATACAAGCAGGTGTTTCCCAATCCCTTGCACTCTTCTCGCCGCCCTTTCGTTCCACGAACTTGAGCATCTTCCTCTCCATCTCAGCCTGCTCCAACTTGTCCTTCAGATGCTTGTACTCGAAATGCTGCTCATGATCGGGCAGCTGCTTGACAGCCTCATGCATCAGCACATCATCGACGTGCTTTGTTCTCTGCGCCCCCAGCATCTCAAGAAGCACACTGGTATGGTAAGCAACATCTTTGTCATTTAAAACCGTCACAATAATTGTCCAAAGCAGGCTCCGTCTCCCAGCAGATACTTCGCCAGATTTGATGACTGACACGCCGAGCACGATGATAATATTCTTCATCTGCTCTTCGGTGATGCCTTCCATCGACCTACCTTCCAACCAATACCGAAGCAAGGTTTGGTTGGCGCTAGTCCTCTGTAGAAGAATGCCATGCTTTTGCAAGTTAGGCGGCAGATCATTTGGCGGACCTTCGCGTTAACTCGGAGTGGAAGGGAAACACCCTACAAAGTCGTACGAACATGGAATGGGTAACCCTAGACACCAGTAGACAAAATAACGCAAACTCAGTTGAGTGGCAGGCTGTGAAAGGCACTCCTTCGAACAGCTCCTCATCCATATCATCTTCACCCCTGCTGACGCCACTGTTGAACATCTTCTGCAAATTGTTAGGCGCCTCCGACGGCTGTAGTTCGGGCGCGCATGTGAAAAATTGCTTACTCGGATCGCCTTGTTCGACTTCTTGCAACTTCCATCCCAGAGCTGTGTACTTCTCAAACCCGTATGACAGCCAGAAAGTGCTATCTGATTTCTTCCAGAAAAGCCGTTCTCTCTGCAGCAAGCAAGCTGGCCATAATCCACCAATGCCACAAAAGTTTGCCGGCCTTGTGTACCGCAGTGCTGCCAAAGCTGCAATTGATCTGTCTTCCGCCGCTGTGCCAGATTTTTTGAGAAATGCCTTGGATTCTAAACTGGCTCCAGCATGTTTTGGAATTATAAGCTCTATCAACACACAGAAGTCAATACACCTTTGCAAGTGCCAGCGCAGTCAGAAATCCTCCCGGCCCCGCAACGCTCGGATTGCTTGCTCAATAGCTTCAGACTGGTATTCGTCTTTTTGCACGCTCTTCTTTGGAAAGAAAGCATCAGCAGGAACAGCTTTGACTGAGCCATGGGCTCTCATGTCTCCTGGCTGGAGTTGAACCATATCTATGGGGCAGGAATCCAAGCGCTTGGATCTAGTGATTTTGAAGAACATCCCACACAAGTCCACATCCTTTCTGCGAGAACGACGTTCTAGGTGGTTAAGCTCCTGCAAGATATCTTCTTGGGTCGTTTTGGTGTTGGTCAATGCCTTGGCCAGCTGATAGCAAAATTTGTAGATGGAGCTGCGAGTCCATCTGCACGCGCGCAGCTTTGCCCAGACCAACCGCACAAGTCGGAGTCGGTAAAACCACACTGACTCCAAGCACTCCATCAAAGCCTCAGGTACGGCGGCTGCGCGAACCAACCCCTAATGAACACTGTCCGATAAACAACTACTACCACCAAAACAATGAGACTGAAAGTTCTTGAACTAAGGAGCAAGTCGGTCAGGATGAGTAGGATCCGCCAAAGCAGCTTCAGCATCAAGGAGTAATTCGGCTGTCTCTTTTATCCTCGAAGTAGCCTGCAAACTCATCTGCTTATCAGTGCTCAAAATACCGGCAAACTGTTCTGGCGCAAACTCGCTGTACGTCAGCATGTACCAGCATCTGAAAGAAGCCATATTCACAGTGAGCTTGAAATAAAGGCTCGCATTGCTGCGCTCGTCGTCGGAAGCTCGGCCTTGCAAGCCAGTCGGGCCCATTTGCAGCCGCGTCATGACAGTTGCGTCAGATTGGGTCTGCATGATTTGCAGAATTTCGGTGTGAACCCAAGTCTTATTCACCCGGTCTGCCTGCCATTGTATGGAAGTCTCTGTGTCTCGGAACGCTTTCATTGATCGGATATGCGACACCCAAATTGGAGTCATTGCGTAATCCAGCCTTAGTCCAAGCCAAGTTGTCGAATGCAACACGTTTGCATTGGTTTTGTGCCAAGGTTTACACAGCGAATCAAAAGCACACGTGATTCCCAAAACAAAGAAGTCCCA
>CALGTP010000588.1 GCA_937902105.1 uncultured Actinomycetes bacterium | reverse complement strand
ATGAATGCCCGAACTGCCGCAAGCCCACGCTCTTCGGGCTGACCTGCTGTGAATATTGCCGCAGATCTGGGGGCGTACTCCACCACCACAGCTGCGTGTACAGCCTGTCACGCGGTGAACTCGGGCCTGGCAACTCAGCTCCCTCCATGAGCGCATCAGCAAGGGCAGTGGACAGCGCATACCCAACGTTGCCCCCAGGCCACAAGAACTTTGGCACCGCAAGCAGCGACCTTACGGTTAGTAAGGAAGAACTAGGGCGAGCGCAGCTCGGGAAAGATTCACCGACTAACTCGTCCAACTCACCAATGGGATCAGCGACGAGCGCATACCCCTCGTGGCCCGCACCCCAAACGAGTACGAGGACCGCTGACATTCCATCCCCGACGTCTGGGGCAGAACAAGGACCGGGGCTAGCATATCACTGTACCCTATGCAGCAGCGAAGTCACCAGTGATGACTTCACGGGCTCGTTCTGCTGTGAAATGTGCCTAACCTCTGGTGGATCACAGCACGATATGGACTGCAGCGCTGACCCCAGCAGGGCCACGAAAAAGCGCAACTGGACACAGTTCACCCTCACGAACACATCCAGGTACACCTCCCTTGAAGTAACAGCTCATGAGAACATGCTCCATGCTGCGACGATCAGAAACCTACTGCAATGCTGTAGTGCACTCCATGACAGTTCCGAACTCCAACTCCGTATGGAGGAGGCACAGCACCGAGCTGCAGCAGCCGCCCTTCACTACGAAATGGAATTGGAGGACGCCAGCAACCACTACCTCGAAATGGAGCTAGCAAACGACCTGGATGACGCAAGACACAGAGCCCAGGCCCGCAGCAACCTGCGTATATCACAAGCCCTCCGAGCATGGACCTACGGAGACGCCTCGTCAACTAGTGGGTCAGATACATCATGAGCCATCCTGCTACACCTTGATCCATTACGATCCTTGTGAACGTACGCACTCCCATAGACGTGATTGATCTAGAAGTGTCAGCACCGACTGTTTATGTAGATCAACCTTGCCCTAATGACTTCGATCGCCCATTCAGATCCCAAAACCATGAGCTATCCTTCAAGCATGCAGCGGAGCATCGCTCACTACATGACGCCATCGCGTGTGCCCCACCATGTGTATCGCTCAGTTCCTCTTTTTCCACTCCCCTCCGCTCTCTCTCCCTTTCTTTCCTTTTGTGTTTCTTTCCTCCGGTGTCGCCATTGGTTTCGTGTTTGCTGTCCTGCTGAGCCTCGCATAAAGACAATATAGCATGCCGCAGCCATTTGTCTCAAAAAGGATTACAA
>CALGTP010000587.1 GCA_937902105.1 uncultured Actinomycetes bacterium | reverse complement strand
CTTCATCAGATTAAAATTCAGTTCGTAGTGGTTGGACAGAGTGTCATGGCTCTGTCCTACGTAAAAAAAGAGTCGAGCCCCTGAAGCGTCACCGTTTCATCGTGTGCGCATTTGTCGCAGTGAAAGGGGACATCGTAGCGCACGGTTGGCATGGTCGTAAAGAACTGTTCAAACGACCGCAAATCCTCGACGGGCAACTCATCAATAAATTCCAGGCGCTCGGCCTCGGTATAATCCCGCACGTCATAGACCGTGCCATCAGCCGTGGTAATCGTCTTCAGTGCCGCGAGGAGCATCTGACTGACCTTGTCTGCGGTGCTGGTTGTGGCGCCTTCCCCTTGAATCGCCTGCACCGTCTTCATCGAGGGATATGCCATCTCGACCTGCAAGCCACTCTGGAGTGTCACCACGGGTGTGTGGGCATCATCTGTGGTGATCGCGATGTTATTCAGATCGACATTGAGTATCACGACATGATGGCAGCGGCCGTCGTCTGTGGGAGACGTGCGCTGTGCCTCGTCTCGCAGGGTGTTGCGGCACTCATAGCGCAGATCGACAATGTTGTTGACCGACTTGGCTCGCAGTTGCAGAAACAAATACTCCACATCAAACGTGGGTAGATTCTCCACATCCAATTCACCAAAGGTGCAGTTCTTGATGACTTGCAGAATTGCCCGTTCCATTTCTTTTGGATCGTTGGACTCTTTGGCGGTCAGAAAAAGTTTCTCTTCCTTGACCAAATACGGGCGATAGCGCACGGGGTTCTTGACACTCTTCAGTTGAATGGTGTATTCGGGGGTAACAATTTTCGGTAATGCCATTATAGACTCCTCAAGGAATACTGATTCACGTTAGACAACTTGCTGCCAATGGGTAAATGAGAATGTGACCGAGACTTCCATCATTTCATCCATCATGGCCCATTCCACAGTAGTGCCGGCGACAGAGAGCGGATAGACGTTGAAGTATTGAAAGCTAGCCGATATTGCGGGTTGATTGATCACGCCGGCATTAAACGTCGCCGTGGAATTGGGATTTTTGGGTGCGCCAATCTCCTCGCGCCCCTCGTCCTGCGACAACAATTCCAACCGCATTCCCTGCGTAAGACGATAGGTGTTTGGAAATGCCAAAACCATGTCTGCCGAGTCCCCTTCATTAAGTCGACCGCGATTTTGAATGCGGTTCTGCCACGCATGAAATAGCGATAGCACCTCAGTCTTGCCGTTGATGAGCGGGCACAGAAAAGTACAATCAATATCGGTGTAGGAGGTGCTGATTGCATACTTCTCTTCATATCCGCCCGACAGATCGACCGTTGTGGTTTCCAGACTTCGTGAGGGAGTCATGGTCGTCCGACAGAGCAGACCTTCTCGCAGCAACTGTTGGACCGCCGGATAGACAGTAAAATCTGTGAACTGCCCGAGGTCCAAGATACACCGATACCGATTGGTCCGTTGGACACCGTTGGCCAAGACACGAGACAAGAAGTTGTTGATGTCAGCCATTTATCGTTTCCGCTCCTGTATGCTCTCCACTGACTCCTGCCACACATCGGCTTTGACGCTCTTGCGAAACTGTTCGACGGGAAGAAACATCGCCAGATCCCATTCTGTCGCCCCGACTTGCAGGAGCGGCGTCCGACACTGCGAATACCGATACCGTTTCAGACAGGGGCGAAAGGCTTTATATTTAGTGATACTGTCAAGCACCTTATAGGTCAGAAACAGCCGAGTTTTCAGCGGGTCAGGATTTTCCTGTATCTGCGTATCGTAGAGGACGTCAAACAATCTCGCGCGCCAGAGGTAGGATAAATAATGAAAGTTGAGCCCGAGGAAGCCGTCGACCTCACGCCTGACGACGAGTGTCAGCGGAAAGGTGTCATAGGCGGGCAGCGTTTTCTTGCCAAGCGGCTCATAATAGAAGAAATAGAGATAGCCCGGAAACGCTTTTTGTGGTGCGACGATCGCTTGTGTTGGCAGCCCGTCCTTCAGGGTTTTGAACTTGGTGTTGATCTGCCCCTTCTGCCAGTTCTTGAGTGCCGCACTATATTGACTGAACCAGAACATGGCGCGACGTTCTTGTGGCAGCAGCCCGCCGCTCTGCTCGACGCGCGCACGAATCGTTTCAAAAATGTTAACAGAGGCCATTAGCTGACTTTACCAAACAGATGATCCTCGGTTAAAACCATGAATGTCCACGCACGATTCTCCGCTGCGCAGAACTTTGTGGCGGCCTCCCACTTCGCGTGATTAATCGCCACTTGGGCCGCATCGCGATAATATCGTTTCGTCTTTCGTTTCACGGTACGTAGTTGCGTCTGGTCTTTTGGTTTGATTTCAATGAGATAGACCTTCGGCCCGTGCTCGGTTTGCGCTTCCAACCAGACATCAGGAAAATATCGATGCCCTCGATTATCCAACGGCGACACATAGGGAATACAGAACTCCTCCGACGCCCAGCGCAGAATGCCGGGTGTTCGGTCACAGTAGATAAAAAATCGTCGTTCCCAACTGGAACGATAAACAATCTCGGCAGCGTTGCCGATATATTTGTCTGGATGACGCGGACGAAAGACACCCTTCTGCGCCATCTGCTAAATACTCCTAGAATGTCTATTCACGCTCATCATCTCCTTCTATTTAGCGAGGCGCGGACATGCCGAATGTAAAGGTTGCGCCAATCGATCGCCTGGGCGGAGGCTATGGCACATTTGCCAAATATCCCGAGGAGTTAGGC
Organism: uncultured Actinomycetes bacterium; assembly: GCA_937902105.1. GTDB lineage: Bacteria > Actinomycetota > Acidimicrobiia > Acidimicrobiales > Ilumatobacteraceae > Casp-actino8. The sequence goes on along the minus strand of CALGTP010000587.1, from coordinate 1,176 downwards.
ACAGCCCCGTGGGAAAAGTGGATTCTGTTTGAGGTACGCTCGGGACGGCATATTGCTCGTGATGGGTTTGTGGGAGAAAGTAGCGCGACCCCCGACCGCACAGTCGCCTCGGTGGCATTATATCTACCAACGGATGCGCTGAAGAGTTCTATGTCGATTGGCTATAAAGATATTTCAATGGGAGCTGCCGCTGGACAGGCCATTGAAGGGATGTTTCAAAAAGGTAAGACCGATCCGGTGACTCAAGGTACGGGGGGTGGTATCCTTGAAAAATTCAAAACCGCGGCGGCCGCCGCGGGAGGCGCCGGAGCGGGATTTGCTCAACAAAAGGGATATGATCTGTTGTCTGCTGGCGCCTCGGCCATCGGTGCAGATCCGGATACTATTGGGGCTCTTGCGGGTGGCGCGGTTAATCCACGCACGGATTCGGTATTTGATGCAGTGAGCTATCGGACACACGATTTTGATTTTTCGTTGATTCCTCGATCGAGCAGCGAGGCTTGGGCAATTGATACGATTCTAAATATTTTGCATTTCTACTCGTTGCCGTCGTATGGCACTGGCGGTGTTATTGGAAATTTCTTCATTGGCTATCCCTATGAGTTTGTCATTACGCTGTTTACACAAGTCACCGGCGGCGGCCATCACATCAATACCATTGAACGGTCGGTCTTAACGAATCTGAGTGTGGATCATGCTGGAGGTGATCGTGTCGCGTTTGTGGATGATCGTGGAAAAAAAGAATACTTTCCGGCCGCGACCCGACTGACACTGTCGTTCAAAGAAACCCGACTGCTGGGGCGCGATGTCGATCGAGATGGAAAGGGAGTTATTTACCGAGGCACCCACGGCAAAGGCGCAGGCTTCGAAGATATGAAGGCGGGCAACTCTGCCGGCAATGCGATTGTGGGTGTCGTCGGCGGCGCCGCACTCCTCGGTGGTGCCATCGCGGCCGTCGTCGAGACATTATAACCTTAATTAGAAACACGTATGGATTACTTTCAATATCAATCCGTTGTGCCCTATGCGTTCACCTCAAATGGTGTGACGACGACCATGGCGATCGTCAATATCACGCAGCGGGCTCGCATTGCGGAACGGCTGCGACAGCATACGACCGCGATGCACGACTATGTTATTGGGGAGGGCGAGCGCCCTGATACGGTGGCGCTGAAA
>CALGTP010000586.1 GCA_937902105.1 uncultured Actinomycetes bacterium | reverse complement strand
TGGTAGGTTCGTCAAATCAAGGATTTGAGATGGTAGGGTTGAGATCGGAATCTCTTACTAGGTTTTCGACGGTTTTCAAAAAAAATTTGAAGGTTGTATGTCTAGGCGCTAGTGATCACTGTGGCTCTAATAAACATAAGATAATATATGAGAGTATGGTTCTTCTTAATATTGTGTTAAGGTACAAGAGCATAACAAGATAGAGGGCTAGAGTATGGTCAGAGCTAGAAGAGCTCTGAGCCTTGGACTCTGAGTCCGAGGGAAAAGGAAAGGATCGGAGGGGGTTCAGAGAACTAGGTACTCTGAACCGTCTCGGTCCGGAGATACGATCTCAAAGTCATATCGGTCCGAAGATACGAGTTTGAGGTCACACTGCCTCCTCCCTTTTTCATGCTTAATGTAATTAAGCATAAAATCTATCTACTCATCAAATGATTTGATCAAATGCTAGTGTAATAGTATCTCTTAAAAAAAATAATAAATATAGGAATATTTATACTCTGATCTTTGATTTACAATAGATAACGGGGGCATGTCCGATTTATTACCTGGGTAATACCTTGCGGACTGAACCTCTGTGCCGTGCAGTCTCATAAGTATATGAGTTAAAGGTAATCTTCATAGATATCCCGTTAAATGTAAAACAAAGTTGTCAACCAGAGTCGGCGAATCGCACTTGTTTACGAGATCGAGACTTGCGAGAACGGTGTGAAGCACGTCGCTTTCGTGTAGGATCTGAAGTGGGGACGTCTGCCTCCTCCTTCTCTGCTTCCTGAGAAACAGAAACGTCTGGGATGGATGTATTTGCGTTTATGAATTCTGATGTTAGAATTAACGCGTCGACGATGTCGTCGGTTTTAGGAACTAATTTGGCCATGCCATTATTACGTAGGTAATCATGGAGTTTGTCAACGAGACGCAAATTTTTCCAAGGTTCCCAAGAGTCGTGCTCTTCGGTGTAACCTTGCCAGCGTATCTTGAACAATAGCTCGGATTTCTTTTTGGGATTTCCGGTATGTTCTAAGACAGTGTCGACCACGAACTCGTGGTGATCCTTGACTGCGATGGAACGCATCTTCTCTAGGGAAGTGTCTGAAGTGCTGAGATATGGTCGTATGCGTGACACATGTACGTCTCGTGTTTCTCCGTTGAGGAGGTTCTGAAGTGTATACCTAGTTCCATACTGGTTAACCACTTTGAAGGGTCCTTCAAGGAAGGGCATCAATTTGTTGGGTGGACCGCGTCGAAGACCTCCGGGGGGATATTCGAGTAGTACGTAACTACCGATTGTATATTCGGTTGGTAGAGTAACAGCTTCACTCTTCTTGAAGATGTGAGCTTTGTCTTTGCCGATCTGATGCTTCTGAGCAAGATGGATAATGTGGAGTTGTTGTTGTAACAACGTGTCGATATACTTCGAAAGGTGTAAAGGACCTTCTTGTGCGACAGTCTTGGTGACTTCAAAAAGGCGACGATCTAACTGAATAGAGTTGCCATAGATGATTTGTCCTGGAGACGTTTTGATACTTTCAATCTCCGTTGCATTGAAAATGCGCTGGACCATAGGGACATAGAGACCCCAATCGGCAATTTCGATATTGCGATCAAAGAGGATATTTCGAAGGTGTCTCATGACTTCCTTGTTGGATCGTTCGACTATAGTGTTCTCTTCCTTAGAATAGGGAGTAGTCTGTCGAAGTGTCGTGCCGACAATCTCACTGAGAGCTGTCCACAGATGGTTTACGAATTGTGTGCCATTGTCAGACAGGATAACCTCGGGGGTTCCATAATCGCAAAGCCATGGTAGTAGTGCTGTCCGAGCGGCAGTTTCAGCCGTGACGTCGGAGCAAGGGATGAGTCGGATCCATCTTGAGAAACAATCAATGATGACAATGATATAGATGTTTCCGTGACTGTCCGCCGGTAAAGGACCGATGGTGTCGATGTTGATACGCTCCATGGGCGTGTAAGTCGCCGCTGTGAAGCCCAATGTTTGAATTGGTATACGCAGTTGGTTCATCTTCTGACAACAGGGACAGTGTTTGATGAAAGCGCGAACCTTCTCGTGGAGACGAGGCATGGGTTTTTGCTTGTTGAAGTGAGACTTCAATTTGTCAATGGTACGTGCAACACCGTGGTGTCCAGTGATGTCATTGTGGTATTGCGCCAACAATTTCATTTCTTTCTTGTCGATCGAACTATATACTTCCGATGTGGACGCGATGTCATGTGGGTTTGATGTGTTTAATAGCATCAATGTCGCCACTGCAGCGGACGGATACAAGATCGTTTGTTGAAGCGAATCTCGATAAGCTTTCGGCGTAATCTTCTCGGTACGGGGACGAAGAATGACGCAAAGCCGACTGAAGTTGTCAGCGATGCGGTTCTCCACTCCCGGAAGATGCTCGATAAGTGCGTCGAATTCCTGAGTGAACAGTTTCCAACGAGCGACTTTATCCGATGCGCAATCGTTTATGTAGATCAGATTCTTGTGATCGGTCAGCAAAACGAATTGGATGTCGCGGAGCAGATGCCGGAGTTTGAGAAGACAGTAGAAAACAGCGTATGCTTCCTTCTCGTTGGTTGACCAACGGAGCTGTTCCTTTGTGAAGGTTCCAGAGATGAACTGGATAGGGGTTTCGTGCCCTGTCTCCTTGTGACGTTGGCAAAGATAGCCACCCAAACCATACGCGGAAGCATCAGTGCAGAGCACGACTTCGTAGTTTGGGTCGTCATGGTGCATGAAGAAAAGCTTCACGCATGTTGCGACAGCGTCGCGCACTTCATAGAAGGCGGCTTCGCTTTCGTCCGTCCAAACTAGCTTTCGGTGCTTGTCGTAGTTTTGGAGGAGGTCCAACAGTGGTTTGACTCGTGTAGAGTATTTAGGGACATGGTCTCTAAAATAGTTGCACAGACCTAGGAAGCTCTTAAGATGCTTGCTAAGTACTGGAACTGGAAAGTTCAGAACTTTGTTCTTCTTCTTTTCTGTGAAGTCGAGCCCTGTCTCGTCGATCGTGTGACCGACGTACTCTACTTTGTTGTAGCCAAATTTGCATTTGTCTGGGTTTAGCGTGATACGCTTATCTCGTAGAACTATGAAGGTCCGCCTCAATCGAGACATGAACTCTTCTTTAGTGTGTCCGTACACGATGATGTCATCGATGTAGAGTTCTAACCCCATGTAGAGTAATCCCGCGGCGATAAACACCAGGGAGAGCTGTCGCTGGAAATATCCAGGTGCGCCTTTGAGTCCCATGGGACAGCGCAACCATTGGTACACCCCGGCAAAGCATATGAATGCTGTGAATATCTGGCTGGCCAGTGCCATGGGTGTCTGGAAGAAACCTTTGGTCGCGTCCATGACGGCGAAGTAGCGTGGACGAGCGTCCCCGATCCGATGCAGCATCGCTTCAATGTTGGGTAACGGCCATGACTCGCGCTCACTGCACTTGTTAAGCGCGCGGTAGTCTACGCAGAAACGCCAAGCCCCGTTGGGTTTTGGGCACAGAAGAACTTGACTGTAGTATACAGCCTCGCTAGGTAAGATTAGCCCTTGCGCAAGCATGAGTCTGATCTGTCGCAGAGTTTCCGCTTTGCGGATTTGGCTCTGGGGTCGCGGATGACCGGAGTTCTTCTTGGATTTCCACTGTTCGTCGTCGACCTTAAGGACGATTGGTTCGACGTCAGCGGGGATAGCATTGAGCTCGCGTGCGAATATATGCTTGTGCTCCCGAAGGAGGGCTTGTATCTCGAGCACGGTTTCAGGATCCCCTGCAATATCCGTTGGGATTTCAGAGGTACCTGTGTTCTGGAAAGGATCCCAGGGGTTATCCCACTCTTCATCTGGATAAAGATCGGCCGGATATTCTTGACCTGGGTCGGTTTTATCCATCAAGTCCGATAATGGGATACGGACGTTTTTGCGTTGGGATGCCTGGACATACCCCAAAAACGACGAGTCCCCCCCTTTGTTTGGTATACTAGGGGAAGGACGCACCTGTTGACGTGCTTGGGCCAGAGCTGCTTCTGCAGTTGTGCCGAACAGTTGGTTGTGTAATCGAAACAATAGTCCATGTTGGACACTGTCTGTGTTTCCGATGATGACATCGTACTCACAATCTAATTCTAAAACATGAAAAGTTAGATTAACTGTTTCATTTTTAAGACTTAACTCATCAAAAAACAAGCATGTAATATGTAAACTAAAGTGGCACGGATGTGATCCGCTTTCTAATGGCGACTTAGTTACAATCATGGATGATGTTGGCTTGGAGCCTCTATCGACTAATAGATCCGCGATATCCGGAGACATGTAGTTATTCCCGCCCGCGCCTCCATCGATTAGGCACTTGGCGTGTAGTTCCTCGTCGATGTGGCGTTCAGCCTGTTGAGGTTGAAGTATAAGGTCGATGACCGGGTAGGGGTTATCACGGAGATAATCGCGGTTAGTGCGTGCCTTAGGATCGACCGTTCGGCAGTAATATGACCAGTCTGCGTCCTTTTTAGGAGCAGGATCTGGGCTATCGTACACCGCCTGAGCTAAGTGCAGAAGAGGATCTATAGTAGTTTCCTTACCTCGTCCGCGGCCGCGTCCGCCGCGTCCTCCTCTTCCCCCGCCTCTGCCGCCTTGGTTGGAAGAAGAAGAAGAAGAAGAAGAAGAAGAAGAAGAAGAACCGCCTGAGTTTGGGTTTTGCTTCTTTCCTTCGCGATACACGGCCCACTGCTGCATGTATGCTGTCCAAGTCTTTTCATCGAAGGATGGAAGCTTTAGAGTAGCAGGCAGAACAATGGGTACCGCTGTAACGGTTGTGCCAGCCTTCGGGTCCTTGACGGCGCCGAGGTAGGCCTTGGCCGCAGTGGATTCAATCCATGGTGTGTTCGTCTTGTTCACTCCCGGGTGCTTGGCTGTCAGCCAAAAGCATTCCCCGACGCGAGTACAGAGGTCGCGGCCACAAGAAGTACAAGCTACCACCGAGGTGAGAGTTGTCTTACTTGCGTCGGTAAGAGTCTTTGTACCCTTGGGGTTGCCCTTGAGGACTTTGGACGCAGGTTGACCTTCTGGCGCATTCTGGTCGCTGGATCGTTTGGGAGTGTCAGGTATGACTAAACCGAGATCGACAGCATTCCGGATTTTGATCTGCATCTCGTCCACGATGCGAGACAACTTATCGAAGAGTTGCTGCATGGTTTGAGGAAGACCGGTTACGCAGTGAGGAACTGACGAGGTGTCGTTCACTGGTTTAGACAGGCCGTTGATGAGCGCTGTCATAAGTTCTTTCGGCACACGCGTTGCTTTGAGCTGTTGCTCGAAACGGCGCAAGTATGCGGCGCAGTGGTTCGTGGTGTCGTTGCCACTGACACTGGTCTCATTGCCCGTACCGTAATGGGTCGTGATGAGATTCCAATAGACAGACATGATTGCTGTTTGGTACGTGCCAATGTTCTTGTGAGTAAGAATCAATTGCAGTTGCGCAATATCGGCTAAGACCTTGTCGGTAGGCGCGATATGGGTTGAAGCGGAGATCGCTGAGCTCGCAGCTGATTGTAGCTGGCAATTGCTGAGATAACGAATGAAGTCATCGTTATTCATGGTTGTCCATTCGTCACCTTTGCACGGAGCATTGTTGATGTCTCGACGATCACGACCCATTTGGGTGAGCCACTGTCTCAGTGGAAATGAGATCTTGTCATTTCGCACGTTTCTATCCAGACTGCTTCCGACGGATCGGATTGCGGAGATGAATGTCTCCACGATAGTAGCGGTTGGGTACCCTTGCAGGGTATCGTCGTACAAGGTTGCAGAGAAGACAGTGGACGTCACTTGACCAGTAAAAGGATTACTTTGGGTCAGGGACTGTCCCTCTTGACGAAACGATGCTGCTTGTACGATCTGTTGTTCTTCAGATGGCATCTTGTAGGAATGTGTGTTTGCATCCTTTTGAATTGCCTGAGCAAGAGTCATGCCTATGGCTGCGTCGCAGTATCGGCCTGCATGGAGCGAAGCGCATTCGAGCGGAGTTACCGATAGGTTCCTGTGCAAGTAGTACATGAGGTGTACTTGCACTGCAGACCAAAGGTTTTCGGCTGAGGTGTACCATTCGATGGTGTCTTCATTATTTGTCAACCTTCGAAGATTGATGAAGTAATCGATGAAGTATTGGCGGAATTGGTTTACGCTGAGACCTACTTCATGATCGCACCTTACTAAGAAGCGGTGGAGATAAGCCTTAGCTTCATCTGAAAATCCCATGTAGACGGAGTCCTGCAGGTTTAGTAAAAACTTGGGCTCGAACTGCGGAGTAGGGAGCTCTGACGTCAACGTAGTGAGATTGTTGGTGTTCCGGTTTAGATCCATGGTGGATATGGTCGGAATAGGCAACAAGGCGACACGAAATG
>CALGTP010000585.1 GCA_937902105.1 uncultured Actinomycetes bacterium | reverse complement strand
AGCCGAGCGGCGAGCGAACATGTCGAGCGCGGCGCGAGAGGCGGAGCGACAAGCCGATGCGACGGAGAAGCGTAACGAGCGCAACGTGACATCTCTGTACTGGGCCCTCGATGCCCGAGGCGAGGGCGAACGGGAGCGCCGCCTGCTGTTCGGCGTGCACGCCAGTGGCAGCGCTTTCCTCACGGTGAACAGCCGTCGGCTCCAGACGCTTGAGGTAGGCTCAAAGCTTCACGCTCAGTGCACCGAAGACGTCTCAAATGATGTGGAGCGCTATTGCGCTGTGAGCATAACGGACCAAGCGCGCATGGTGCGCGACTTTACGCAACGAGCCACGCAGGCGGCAGCCCTGCACGTGTGTGCAACGTGCGGCCTCCGCAGCCCCTCTATGAAGTACACGGACGCACAGCCGCTGCATGAGCTCCCGCGTGATCACTGGATACGCATCCCCGATGACGCGTACATACGACTAAAAGAGGAAGGCGCTTCAATGACGCTCATGAAACACGGGCGCGACGGCACCTTCGCCCGCGTGACGGTCGCACGCGTCGACTTTCACTCATGCTTCGAGTCAGAAGACAATGACGGCGCAGTGAGGGCATTCCACGTCGTGCCCGAGGCGGTGGAGAAGCATGATACGGCCAGCCCACGCATCCGTATGTGCAGGGCTTGCCACCATGGTTGGAGCAGGCTGCGCGGCGAGCGAGTATGGAAACGACCAGACAGCGGCGCTGGCGAGCACGGCCATTGCCACGATGACTTGTACTGGGCGGGTGCGCCTCGCAACACCATCGCATGCGGGGCCGATCTTGGGCGACTCGTGCATTTGAAAGAGACTTACGGCATCGACACGGCGATAAGTCGTCTCGAGCAGCTTGTGCTCGCGGAGTACAGATGTCACTACGTCTCTTACAAGATCGTGGCATATGGCAATGAGGAGACGCGTCAACGCCTGTATGGCCACACGATCTGTTTCCCGCACGCCCCGCAGCGGCTGAGCACGGTGACACAGCTGTATTCGCTCGCAGCGACGCGCAGCACCTTTAAGAGCGAGGCATTCACAAAGCGGTTAGCAGCGACGGCCGGCGTCAATCAGGAGGCCGTCCACATCATTGCGACGGAGGCAGCTCATGGCGAGTTGCGTGTGGAGGTGCGCATCGGCCCACTGTCCGCCGCCGTTGCAGATGCCGTGGGCGACAAACTTCAAGCGTGCACGGCAGTTGTGGAAGATGCTGGGCGTGCCTTTGGCGTGACGGTAAAGCATATCGACGAGCCCTGTACGGTGAGCCACATGTGGTCCTTTGGCGAGGCCGTGCTGCGTGCGGCTCTGGACAGCGTGACTGTTCAGTTTGTCGGCCCGGCAAATGCGAATACGAACCTTGACAAATTCGCCCTCAAGTTGTACAAGGAGAATGGCGATCTGCAGCTCCGGCCTCACATCATTTACAATGAACTGCAGCTGAGAGCTGCCCTGCACGGCGAGAAGCTGCCACCCGAGCTATCAGACTTTGAGGCCATCGACAAGCTGATCACGGATTTCGACGTGCGAGGGAAGATCAAACACAAAACCTGGTTAATACACGATTGCTCGATCGAGCACGTTGCGGAGGCATCAGATATCGCAAACGTGCGAGTGGACGCCCAGTCGAGTGAGCATCGGGCTGTGAACGGCGGTGATTATGGGTTGACAACCCATTATGGATGTCTCGATCGGCACGAACAGCAGAATGCCAACGTGCTCCAGGGTCTCGTGAACACATTTGGCGCCGCACGAGTGGCGGGTCATGAACTGCAAAATGATCCGGGCGTCAAGCTCGCGCCACCATTGGTGCTTGAACGGGGTGCCATCCCGCTCGATGATTACGAGAGCGGCGCTGAGGTGCTGTACAAGGCCTTCTGGAACTTGTTCCCCTTACGCCGCGGCCTCGCGCCGCCCGAGCCCGTTAGCCATGCACAGCTGCGTCGCATGTTTTGCTACTACGACGCACGCTTTGCGCACGACATGTCGTTCCTCTTCCACTGCGCAAACGTGGCTCAACGACACGCGGTAAACAGCGCCGTCGCTGTCAAGGTGATCTCTAGTTCAGACGCGTTTGCCGATTTTAACACGTGCGTCAACGACAAGGCCTTTCTGCGATTGCTGCAACGGGCGACAGCAAATCCGAAAGGAGAGGAGGCGCGGCAGGTCATGCGAAAGGTCGTGAGCTTCATTAACATTGCCGCCCAGAAGGTGCCATGGGGAATGCGCGAGCGCTCGGCTGAAGTCACCAATCTGATAGCAGGCCAACGGGCACATGGTGCTGCGTCAATGTTCTATTCGTGCGCGCCTGACGACGTCCACCAGCCGCTCGCCGTGCGCCTATCGTTTGCGCATGAGGGCTATGGTATCTTTCCCAACGCGTGGACCGGCCCTCTCCATCCTGGTTTCCTCGCGGCTCTCCAAGGTGTCACAGATGAGGAGCGCGTGCACGATGGCCATCACATGGACGAGGCTACACTCCAGAAGCTCGCCGCCGTCAATCCAGTCGCGTCCGTCCTCACGTTCGATGCGCTGGTTGAAAATCTTCGAGTGAGCTTGCTGCGTCACTCTGCCGAGCGCCCTCACAATCAGCCGCTGCCGAGCATGTGCGACGACACAACCCAGCAGTATGACGGAACATTGCGAGAGCACCGCAAAGGAATCTTTGGCATGTGTACCTTGAACAGGGACGTCAAAGAATGCAACAAGCGAGCGGCGATGCACGAGCATGGCCATGCTCACGGCGGACTCAGCCCCGCCCTGCTCGGCGACATCGCGGCTCACGACGGTTTGCGACAGCAGGCGCTTGACGCCCTCGATTCGCAGGTTCGAGGCGAGCTGCCCCTCGAATACCACGCGCTCAGGGTCCTGCAAGACATTTTGAAGGTGCGTTCTCGGCGGGATGCGGCCTTTGATATTCCGACCCCCGACGCGGAAGCAACGTTTGCGAACACAAGCGAGTGGGACACATATCTGCGGCGCGAATGGTGGCCAAGGCTGGAGCACCACGCTCACGTGGTCGTGATGAACCGCCACACGCACGAGCACCAAGCCACGTGCGCGAGTGCCGGCAAGGATGGAAAAGGAAAGGGCAGGTTCATGTGCAGAATGTGCGCGCCGTGGGGGCACGACGTCGAACATACGCGCTGCTTGGAGCTGCGTGCGTACACGGCGATCAACACAGCAATGGAGGAAGGGTCCGACGATTTGGACATGGGCGTGGTCCAAGCCGACAGCGAGCCTGTGCAGTTTTACGTGCAACGTCGCCAAGTGCCATTCTACGGTCCACAACCACAAGACTGGCCGGCGCACCTGTGCCACAGGCAGTTCTTACGCGTCGAGAGCGCAGTCTCGATGGTCGACGGGTGTGCTCAGCTTCGTGACAAGGTGAGCGAGGCGCTCGTACGCGAAGGACATCGAACCAGGCAGGAGGATCGGCTGCACACGGCTACGCTGTTCCACGTGGTCGGCGGGGCCGAGGTTCTGACCACGCTTGGGGCGGCGTTGGCCGCGCTGGAGGCGGTGGCGATCATGGTGCGCGAGCCTATCGAGTTTCGGTGCAGAATCTGCTATCCCCATTGCCTCATGGGACGCCAATGCGTTAGCACCGCGGAGCGCGAGGCGGCCATCGCCGAGGAGGACAACATGCGCGACCTGTCGTACCACGCGTACCTGCCCACCCCTGCCATTTTGAACGGCAGCGACCAGCGCAGCCTAGTTGTCGACATCAGGCGGCGGCTGCTGCCTACCGAGGACGACGTGGCCAGGTACTCCTCGCCCGCCACGCGGAACGAGCTGGCTGTCGAGGTGGGCAACGTACGCCATCACACCTGCAACCTGAGGGTGACAGACAAGCTAGGGCCAGATGGCCAAGGAGATTACGTTGTGACCACAGACGAGGTCATCGAAAAGATGCGCCGCATCGCATACGAACCGGGGCAAGAGCTGTACAGGCTTCTGCAACTCGCCGAGTTTCGCGAGCACAAGAGTCATCTCGATCGAGCAATGCAGGGCGCGGTAGATGATGGCAAGGGGTTGCAACTGCGACGCCTGCTCGCTGCTTGGACAGAGCCCGCCTTCGTCTGTCGAAACGGCATCATCGCTGACTGGAACGTTATCATGGCGGGATGCATTGCCGGGAATGCCGTCCCGCTCACGCTTGGCGCCGGCAGCGCCTCAAAAGCGACCGCAATGTACAGCATAAAATACATGGGCAAAGATGCGTACAACATCTCCGCCGCAGCTACCGTCCTCCATGAGGCCCACAAGGCCGTCCACGACCATCCGTCGAGTGCAAAGGACAAGCTCACTGCTGACCGGACCGCCAAGCACTTTTGCCAGCACGTGGTCAACCACGCGGCCATGGAGCTCGAGGCGACGCAAGCAGCAGGCCTCGTGCTCGGCATCAACTCGTACGGCAGCTCCGACCCTCTTGACTACCATTCGGCCTGGGATGTCATCAAGGTCGCCGCGTGTGCCGCATCCGGCAAGCTCGTGGAGGAGCCTGACATGGCTGACAATGACGCACTGCTCGAAGACGAGAGCATCTTGTGCCGCGCCATCAACAAAGACGGCACGCCACGCCCCACCCAAGTGCATCCAGATCCACCAAACGCCGGCAAAGAACTGGGAAAAGGCGATGGTGACGAGTTAGTTGAAAGCGACTGCGACGTCGCAGTGAGCGACAGCGAAGGTGACGATGACGATCTGCTGGCACGAGACAATGTCGACGCGATGGCGGCGGCAGTTGCCTTCAATGATGCGGAGCCTCGTGCGGCGATGCGACGCCCGCAGCGCGACCTACTGTCTTTTTTCGGCGTTGATGGTGGCACAAAGGACGGGTCGTGCAACGTTTACAACCTCGCGGACGGCTCATGTGTGTACATCTGCCCGGCGTTTCATTACTCGTACCGTGCCAGCCAGTTGCACCTCTTCAACCCCATCGAGTTTCGCAGGCGCTTCAAGGTCATGAAAATGAATGACGCGCAGTTGCAGGAGTACGAGTGGCACTCAGCTGCTGCGAACTTCATTT
>CALGTP010000584.1 GCA_937902105.1 uncultured Actinomycetes bacterium | reverse complement strand
CTCGTCAAAAATGAACCAACGAAGAGCCCACTGAGAATCGTGATGAGGATTGCCAGCACAAAGAGGTGAGGCTAACCAAGAAGGGTTTGCTACTACTGAGATCAACGAAAACTCAACAAACTCTTGAGAGTTGCGATTGACACCTATAAAACGGTCACCCTCACTCAATATCTAAACAATAGAACGCAACAAATCCGATCTAGGTCGTACCCTGATGGGAATGGAAAACGAATCTGTTGCAACCGTGCACCTCAAGCCAGAGCGAGATCGCAGCATGAAGCGATTACATCCTTGGATTCTCAGCGGTGCTATTGCGCGAGTTGAAGGTGACCCTCAGCCCGGCGACACAGTGCGCGTCATCGCTGCCGGTGGTGCCGAGTTGGCAACAGCCTCCTATAGCCCATTTTCTGCGCTGCGGGCGCGAGTGTGGTCATTTGATCCATCCATTGAAATCAATGCCGGATTTATTACTGGGCTCATCAACTCCTCGGTCGCCTTGCGTGCGGCACATAGTGAATTCGCACACACTTGTCGCTTGATTTTTGGTGATGCTGATGGATTGCCAGGTTTGGTAGTTGATCGTTACGGTGAAGTTTTAGTGATGCAGATCACCACCGTTGGTATTGAGCGTTGGCGTGATGCCGTGGTTTCAACCCTGATGACAATCGATGGAGTGACATGCGTGTACGAGCGCAGCGATGGCGCTGACCGTGAACGCGAGGGTTTAACTAACCGCATTGGATTAGCCGCTGGAACTTTGCCATCAACAATTTATGCCGTTGAAGGAAACGAGAAATACAACGTCAATGTTGAAGAAGGACATAAGACAGGCTTCTATATAGATCAGCGTGATTCACGGGCGTTGGCTGGTCGTCTCTCGCGTGGTGCTCGGGTGCTCAACGTGTTTGGTTACACGGGATCATTTAGCATCGTGGCCCAACGCAATGGTGCTGCGTCTGTCACCACAGTGGAATCCTCTGGACCTGCATTGGAAATCGCCCGCCAGAACGGTGAACTCAATGGTGTGGACATCGGTGAACTCATTGAAGGTGACGCCTTTGAAGTATTACGCCGGATGCGTGATCGTCGAGCCGAATTTGATTTGATCATCCTTGATCCACCGAAGTATGCAACCACCACAACACACGTTGAACGCGCCACGCGTAAATATAAGGACATCAACTTATTGGGAGCAAAATTGCTGGCCAAGGGTGGGCACTTGATGACTTTTTCGTGTTCGGGTGCGATGACAGCCGACTTATTCCAAAAAGTTGTTGCCGGAGCCGCCTTGGATGCCAAGCGCAAGATGCGCATCGTGCAACGCCTTGGTCAACCTATTGATCACCCAGTTCCACTAACTTTCCCCGACAGCGAATATCTCAAGGGATTACTGCTGCAAGCCGACTAAAACACCCAGGTTGGTTGTGGTTCTGGTGCTGGATAGTGCCATATATGGCACTATCCAGCACCAGAACCACAACAGAACGTTGGTTTATTCCTGAACGAGTTCGATCAGGGTTCCGAAACTTCCTTTGGGATGAATGAAAGCCACAGTCGTACCACGACTACCAGGCCGCGGGGCTTTATCGATCGGCGTTGCTCCAGCAGCAATCATTGACGCCAAAGCAACTGCACAGTCAGCCACTCGATAGCCGATGTGATGCAAACCTTCACCACGCTTTTCGATCGCCTTAGCGACCGGACTATCTGGACGAGTCGGGGTGAGAAGCTGAATATAACTTTCGGCAACTTTCAACAGTGCCTCTTCGACGCCATCGCTCTCCACAACTTCACGATGATCAACAACTGCCCCAAAAGCGCGCTGGTAATAATCAATCGCCGCTTCAAGATCATTAACGGCAATAGCAATATGGTCAATTTCGGTAAGAAGCATATTCATAGATTGCCACGAATCATGAGGCGCGGCGGAATCGGTTAATATTGGCTTCGCCAACTTTGGCTCTGAACTCAGGATCAGTGACACCGAGGCCTGCTTCAGGAGACAAACACAAAACACCCAACTTGCCTTCATGCATATTGTTATGCACTTGGAAAGCGGCCTCGCCAACTTCGTTGAGAGCAAACGTCTGACTGAGCACCGGATGAATCATCCCCTTGGCGATCAATCGGTTGGCCTGCCACGCCTCTTGGTAGTTAGCGAAATGGCTACCTACGAGATTCTTCAGTCGCATCCAAAAATGTCGATTGTCAAATTCCATCATGAAGCCACTTGTGGCCGCACAGGTCACAATGGTGCCACCACGCTTAGCGACATAAATCGATGCCGCAAATGTTGATCGACCAGGATGTTCAAAAACAATGTCGGGGTCTTCACCCACCAGATCACGAATATCGCCACCCAGTCGACGCCATTCACTTTCGTCGTGAGTGTGTTCATCTTTCCAAAACTGATAGCCCGCCGTCTTGCGGTTGATGATGTGCTGAACACCCATATCGCGCAAGATCTGAGCCTTCTCATCACTACTGACGACACACACTGGAATCCCGCCACCGTTGAGAACATATTGCGTGGCGTAGGCGCCAATGCCACCCGTTGCTCCCCAGATCAACACGACATCGCCTTGCTTCATGGCGGCACCATTGCGACTAACCAACATGCGATAACTCGTGGAGTTACACAATGCATTGACGGCAGCTTCCTCCCACGACAAATGTGCTGGTTTAGGCATCAGTTGATTGGCCTTGACGATACTCAAATCAGCAAGTCCACCAAAGTTGGTTTCATATCCCCAAATGCGTTGATTCGCAGCCATCATTGAATCGTTGTGAGCGGTATTGTCCTGATCGTCAAGATGATTGCAATGAACAGTGACATGATCACCGGGCTTCCACATCCGAACCGCTGAACCAACCTTCAGCACCACACCCGAGGCATCACTGCCAATGACCTGATACGGCTGATCGTGGCGCTTGGCCCAATCACTTTCACGCGATAAGCGCTTCATCGGGCCAAAAGTCGAAACTGGCTCAAAAATGCTCGACCACACGGTGTTGAAGTTGATGCTGCTGGCCATGACAGCCACATAGACCTCATCGGGAGCTAGTTCGGGGGTCGCCACATCGCCCACATGAAGACTCTTGCGAGGATCCTTGTTTTCTGAAGCCACTCCTTCCCACATCGTGGCCTCACTCGCCAAAATATGGGCGGCTCGGTAATTGTCGGGAATACCGAGGGCGGCAATTGTCGCCCCGTCGGCCCCACTGAGAATGGCATCGCGGATTTTTTCCATACGACGAGGTTACTCAGGAGTAGGTTCAGGGAACACTTTGCCGCCACAATAGAAGGTGACAAGTTTTCAACATCTTTACGAGAAAGAGACACATCATGGCTGGTTCATACATAGTTGCTGGAGCCCGTACCCCGATCGGCAAAATGAGTGGTGCCTTGGCATCATTCAGTGCCGCTGAACTTGGCAGTTTCGCTATTCGCGCTGCTCTTGAGCGCGCCGGCGTGTCGCCTGCAGAAGTTGATCATGTGATCATGGGCCAAGTGCTGATGGCTGGCCAAGGTCAGGTCCCGAGCCGCCAAGCTGCCGCCAAAGCTGGAATACCGATGAACGTGCCCGCGATCAACATCAATAAAGTTTGTTTGTCAGGTCTGAACTCGATTTATCTCGCTGACCAAATGATCCAAGCCGGTGACGCCGACATCGTGATCGCCGGTGGCATGGAGAGTATGACCAATGCTCCCTACATCGCCTCAGGCGCGCGTGGAGGTTTTCGTTATGGAAACACTGAGTTGAAAGACGCGATCATCGCCGACGGTTTGTGGTGTGCCTTCGACTCATGCCTCATGGGTCTTGGTACCGAGCGTTACACCGAGGGCAAGATCAGTCGTCAGCAACAAGACGAATTGGCAATGAAGAGCAATCAGCGTGCTGCTGCAGCAATTGCCGCGGGTCGCTTTGCCGACGAGATCATTCCAGTCTCCATTGCACAACGCAAAGGTGATCCACTGATTGTCTCCAATGACGAAGGCGTTCGTGCTGACACAACAATGGAAAGCCTCGGCGGACTGAAGCCAGCATTCGATAAAGAAGGCACGATTACGGCAGCAAATGCTTCGCAATTGAGCGATGGTGGCTCGGCAGTTGTGATGATGTCAGAGCGTTTCGTCAAGGATCGTGGCGTCAAGGCTCTCGGCCAAGTTGTCAGTTACGGCATGGTGGCTGGTCCCGATAACGCATCACTTTTAACTCAGCCAAGTCGGGCCATCATGAAGGCGCTCAGCAAGGTCGGAATGTCGGTCAGCGATATCAACTTGTTCGAACTCAATGAAGCTTTCGCTGCTGTTGGTGTTGCGTCCATCGCCGATCTTGGTATCACTGATGACATCGTCAATGTCAACGGTGGAGCCATCGCTCTCGGTCACCCCATCGGGATGAGTGGAAACCGGGTTGCCTTGACGATCTTGCATGAACTGCGTCGTCGTGGCGGCGGCGTTGGTGCTGCAGCGTTATGTGGTGGTGGCGGTCAAGGCGACGCCATCATCGTGCGTACCGTCTGATCTTCAGGAAAGAAGTTCGCGGATTCGTTCTTTCGGACGACCCACGATCGCTTTTTTTGCGGTCACGACGATAGGTCGTTGTAAAAGTTGTTTATGTTTCACCAAAAGGGCCACGACTTGGTCTTGGGTGTGAGCATCAGCCTCAGTCAGGCCCAACTTTTTCCACATACTGTCGCGCCGCACCAAATTGGTGAAGGGGTCTTCGAGTTTGGCGATAATTGCCCGCAAAGTGGCTGCGTCCGGGGGAGTTTTGATGTACAAAACGATCTCCGCCTCCACGCCTAATTCCTCAGCAATGCTCACGGCACTGGTACTGCTGTTTCAATGCGGGTTGTGATAAATCGTGACTTTGGGGGTTTTAGCCATACCTGACCGTACATCGGGCTGAATAACTTGACACGCAGGCGTAATATTCGTAACATAACTGTCATATCAGGGCACCGGTCCTGCAACAGGTCTTTTTCCGCCCGCACCTTTTGCAGAATTGGTGCCTTGGTCGCGTCAGGGGCCTGCTTCAGTCATCGATTGTGCGCCGGCCATTGATGGCCCGACCCAAGGTCAACTCATCGGCATATTCAAGATCGCCGCCCACGGGTAAACCAGATGCCGGACGGGTCACTCGAATGTTAAAAGGCTTAAGTAGCCGACCAAGATATGAGGCAGTCACCTCACCCTCGGTGTTGGGGTTTGTGCAGACAATAATCTCGGTGATCTCTTCGCTCGACAGACGTATGACTAATTCGCGAATCTTCAACTGCTCGGGACCAATGCCGTCAATCGGATTCATCACGCCTAGGAGGACGTGATATCGCCCATGGAATTCTCCCGTTCGTTCAAGAGCGATGATGTCGCTACTTTCTTCAACCACACACAACACGGTTGGGTCGCGTCGTGGATCAGCACAGATTGGGCACAAGACATCCTCGGCAAAATTGAAACACTGCGAACAAAATCGCACCTTGGCTTTCGCGTCGGTAATTGCGCTGGCCAATCGTTCAACATCCTCGGCGGGGAGTTTCAACAAATGAAAAGCAAT
>CALGTP010000583.1 GCA_937902105.1 uncultured Actinomycetes bacterium | reverse complement strand
GCTAAGGACGCGGACGTAGAAACTTGCTCTGCGTGCGGCCGAGTGCCTTGCGACTCCATCACTTGTTATAAGTGCGGGAGGTCGGAGTTCGTGGAGTCCGTTGGTCTGCAAGGGTGCGGCGAATGCCGGCATCCTGCAGGCTCGGTTAAGGCGGGAAGGATTAGTCTCCTTGCTGCTGAGGAAAGGGAAGCCGTTCTGACGGCCCGAGAATCCATTCGGGAAAAGCTTCCGGATTCGAGCAGCGCGTATGGGCGTGCTCTCCGACGATCCCGTTTCGTCGGGACGGTGGTCACCCTCGGAGTGGCCCTGTCAGCTGCGTTCTCTGGGGAGATCAACCAGGCGAACGAACCCATCAACACTGCCACGGACCCGGTGTACCACATTGTGGAAGCACCAGGGGCTGTTGATCGACTTGCGGAGGAAGCTCCTACGGATTACTACTACGAGAAGTTGTTGGTCCATCTCTTGGCGAAATTCCCCAAGAGTAGTCAGCACTTCCTCGATCATCTTGTCTCCTTGGAGGCGTTCCTGGATCGCAGTATCCTCTGTGGGTTCTCCTACGGAGTGGAAAAGGCAGATCTTGGAGTAATCGAAGGAAAGCTTCTCGGTCATTGGGTCGCGAGGACCGGCGGTCGGTGTGACCCCGGGGCGGCTCAAGGAGTAAGGGATTTCGCCCCTTTAAGAGAAAAACTCCACATTCAGCAGTTTCTGGGGTGCACTAACTGGCTTCGGTGGTACCTGCCGGTGGAATACGGTCACGCGACCAAGATTCTCGGCGAATACCAGAAGGTTACTGCAGTTTTCCCCGTCGCTGGTCTGGGAGCCAGCGACTGCCAAGGATGTAAGGCAGTCAACGCCATCAAGAAGATGTGCCAGAATACGATCGAACTGTCTATGTTCGACGAAGCTGCTGCGATCAGCGGAGAATGTCCGTTGGAGCAGATCGCGGATTGCAGCGGTATCGCGTTAGGCGGTAGCGGTCTGCAGATGAGCCGGGATCTGACAAAGTTTAAGGTGCTGGTCACCCATAGCAAGGGATTAACTCCCGCTCAGCAGGCATGGCAGCCGCTGACCCTGGAAGCTTATGCTCAGCTGGAATGCAAGCGAGCTATCCGTAAGGTTCTTGGTTCGATGAAGTCCATCCTGTGGACGGACCACGCAAACCTTACTCGTCAGAACACGCTGGAGGATATTGAGACCAAGCACCTGCGCTGGATCAGTGAGCTGATCAGTGACGGAAGTGTTATCCGGTCCCTCTCAGGCCGATCTGCAAAGTTGGGTGACGGATATAGCCGTAATCCAAGCGATCGGGATGAGCTGTACGCCCAGAGGACTACTGATCTCCAAGGAAGGATCGGTCAGTTACGGGGTTTCAGCCTGGAAGGGTATCTGGGGGAGTGGCCTGAAGATACCAAGAAATATTCCATTCCTTGGACCGTTGGTGATGACGCTCTTCCGGACGGTGTGTCTGGGACTCTCGTCCCCGAAGGACGGGAGAAGGACAAGCCGTACTATGGTGAAGGACTTCTGGACAGAAAGAAGGTCGTGGCGTCGGTTCCGCGACCGGTTGTGCCTACTTCGGGAGTTACTCCAGGAACGGAGTCTCCGGCCATTACGAAGGTGGCTCTTGCAAGCATCATGGCCAGCGCGGGCGTTGAACCGTCGCTGCGCGTGATGTACATTGCAGACTACTCGACGCCATTGGGCCGAGAAAGCGACGAAACGTCGCTTCTCCGAGCGATCGAAGGGGCTAACCCTGGTCGTAATGTTTCGATCAGGGTCACTGAGGGACCGTTTACGGACGACGATGGTAACGGAGCTCATTTTGAGATGTCTTCGAAGGTAGGTCTTCCTCTGGATAAATTGATGAAAAGGATCCGTGTTGACCTCCTCACCTCGTGCGTCAAGGTCCTCCGGGACGTCGTGCTTTTCCAACCGGACGTGTTGGTCGGCGACGGCCAGGGAGGATTCGTCGCCCATGCCCTGCGTTTTCCTTTAGTTCTTGAGGCGGTTCTCCAGGCAAGGAACGTCCAGAGGGAAGAGGCACATAAGATTGCGTGCGCTTGGGGTCGCATCAAGGGAGTCTGGGTGAGGCATGCTCGTCTTTCCAAGGTGAAGGTAGGCGTAGACCTCGTCATAGGCTCCTGCCCTGAGATGTCTAAACAGTTCTGCGAGGAGCCGGTCCCTGGCTTCGGGGTGCTGAGCAAGAACTTCCCTCAACACGCTGAGATTCTCGGCTGTATGACGAAGTTGGGGCTAACTTGCTCAGATCACGTGGATGCTTCTGCTTGGGCAGGTATCCTCGATCGACCTAACCGCGAGATGTGGGAACATCCGGGTCAGTGTACGTGCGGGAAAAGAACGTACTTATTCGGAAGATGTCCGGGTTGCATCCAGTATGAAGCAACTCAGGATGCGGTCGATCGTGCCGATAAGGCCGACGCGGACGGTATGGTCCCTGGACCGCCCATCGAGGGTGAGGTCGAGGTGGAGCTTATCGCTGCGCTCTCTAGGCAGAGTACGGCAGCCGGGACGATTAGTTTCGTTACGCCGGGCTGCGTCGTGCGCATGAACGAGACAAAGTACAGCGATGCTGGTCTCGTTCACGTCCTTAAGTGGAAATGGGGCGGGGACGTTGAGCTTACAACGCCGCCCAAGACTGGTAGTCGGGTTAGGTTTCCCTACCGCTCGGTCTACGCAGTCTGTCCAGCTCACGGAGTTCGGGTGGATCCGGTGGTGATCCCCGTTCAGCAGTGTTGTTCGTGGTCTCTGGAAACTAGCCAGCACTTGTCAAGTAAATCCTGGAATATTGAGAAGGTTGTCTGGTTGAGTCATCGTTCGCTGATTCAGTATTTCGGCTGGGTCTGTTTCAATGACCAAGCTGTACGAGACGACGTGACCATGGAAAAGAGCAAGAAGACTGTTCGGTATACAGGAGATGTTCGGGACGTCAATCGAATCTTGAGGGCGTGCCCGGAAATGCGTAGTATGGTGCACCTTCTAGGTGAGCCTACTAGCATATCTGTCGAACAGTTCGGCAAACCCAAGTCGATGTCCCCTTCGGACATCACTTGCAAAAGGGGTTGTGTCGTGCTCGAGCTAATCGAGGGAACAGGACGGTGGGATCCTCGGATCCCCTCCCTCAATAAAGTCTCGACAAGGGTCTGCAGCCGCATTGTCGTCTGGTACGACACTGAAGGTGGTCCGGGTACCCGTTCTTTGGTAGAGTTGTTTACTGAGGAATGGGTTTACCTTGTCGACACATTTCCTTGTGCGTCCAGGAAGACGCAGAGGACCAGGCACGAGGCATCTAGGATCGATGCTTTCGATGACCAATACCTGATCGATGAGAACGGGTTAGAGCTGTCTCCGGATGCTATACTCAAACTGGAGCAGAGTGAAGAAGTCGGCCGTAAGCGATGGTGGTCCATCCAGAACGAGGCTAGGGAAAAGGCGGCAGAGGAGGTTAAAACTCTTGCCGGCCAGGCCGATTTCCAGGTCAACGGGTCACTGAGAAGCGTCTGGCATCAAGCCCAGCGCAGTGATCCTGGGCTAACCGGTCTCATCCAAAAGACTCCTGATGGTTTTAGGGTGAGCCCGGAGGACGGACTGCTTGAACGTTTGCATGCGGAAAAGGGACGCGAAGGACTTTGGGTCCCCGTCGTTCCTAGTGGCGACGCCGGGGTCGGCGTCTCGTGGAGACGATTCTGTTATCTCCAGATGCACACGGGCATTTGGGGGGCGCATAGGAACGAAAGTACTACGTTGTTATTCCTTAGGCGAGCCTGTTATTGGGACGGGATGAGGGACCACGTTAAGGCGTGGACGGATCAATGTACTACGTGCCTGAAGGGTCGAAAGCGAGCTAGCAAGCAGGAAGCAGTGGCCGTTAAGCCGAGCGGGCTGGACTGCTGGCAGGAAGTCATGATGGACATGGAAGGACCGAATCCGCCGGATAAAGACGGCAATCGGTACAGTCTCACCTACTTCTGCTGCTTATCTCATGCAGTGATTCTGGAGCCGCTTAAGAGGCTTACCAGGAGCGAAGTGCGACGGGCCTTTGCTCGTTGTATCTTCCGTTCCCAGACGATCCCTGTCCTTTTAAGGACTGATCGTGGTCAGGAGTTCAAGAGCGCGGTCCTGGAGGAATACGCGGCCCTCCTCGGTATGAGGCACCGATTCTCGACGGCGATGCGTCCGTGCGAAATGGGTGCGAACGAGAGGGTCCACCAGGAAACGCAGAAGGTTTTGGGACTCATTATGAATGACGTTGTCAAGGGGCAACCAGACGACTGGGGTGAACTCTTGGTCGTGGTGGAATATGTCATCAGTTTGACGCCGGGACCGCATGGGTGGTGTCCTCGGGACCTGTCCCAGCGGTGGAGTCTAGCACTCCCGCTCGAAAAGGATTTGAGCGCCCTGGACGTCAATCAGTTTGAGCCGATAACTACGTATGCGGCTCGGCTGTTTCAGCAATATCGGGAGATCAAGGCAGTGGTTCTTGACCACTACACGCGTTCTTCAGAATATCGTGCCAATCTTGCGAACCGTTTTCGTAAGAATACAGAAATACGGGTCGGCGATCGTGTCGTCTATAAGAACCCGCGAGGCCGTTCAGAGGGGCGGACTCCGTGGAAGAAGGCTTTGTCCGGCCCCTACCGTGTTCTTTCCGTCTCAGGAAATAAAGCCACGATTCTGTCAGAAGAGCTGGACGATATTAAGGACGCTAACAAATCGATCCTGGGGCACATGGAAGACATGGTTCTGTGTCCCAAGGATGCGATGGACCTCGAGTACGAAAGAAAGCATATCGAATTCGAGATTCCAGCCGCAGGAGAACCTCCTGGTCGGCATTCCATTGGGGAAATTATGCAAGGAGCAGGCGCCGATGCTGCTGTCGAGGTGACTCGAAGGGGAAGGAAGTACATGCTTCGCATAGGTGAGCATGTCTCCTACTGCACAGATCGCAACAGTAAGATCTGTCACGTAGGTAGAGTGATCCAAGTGAACGTCCCTGATCAGACGGTCGTTCTGCACCGCTACATGCCCATCACGGGAGGAGTACGCGTGCGTTGGATCCCTAGCTACTTCGGCCCTCAGGGCCAGGAAGTGGCGTCGGATACTTCTTCGGACCCCGTCAAGGAGACGGTGAAGTTCAATCAGCTGGTGACCAAGGTGACTATCAATGGTGACGGTATCCTGGGTGCCGCTGATGCGAGGAAGCTCGATAAGGCTAACTACAAGCTCATGGAAGAGCCGGTGGAAGAGGTAGTAGGCTACTTCGCTGACCACGTCGGTCAGCACGGCGGCCTCGGCAGCCATTGCGAGGATATGGCCTTGCTTCACCAATCCATGGTTGAAGAATACGGCGACGCTGCCAAGGGTATGGACTTTAGGAAGTACTGTGCAGAAAGTGGCCTGCCGCTGGTCGCGGAGGCCGTGCAGCGGAATCAGAGGGGCGACTCTGTCGCCTCCTTGATGGAAACCATCCGACTCGCGACCGAAGCAACTCATATTGCTGTCGGGTCGGACGTGCTCTTTACCAGCGCGGAAGTATTCGCAAAATGGGCCCAGACGGGAGATGTGGATTACTTAGAGCTGTTTGATGGGTACGGTGCGTTCGCTAGTGAAATCCGAGCGCGCGGGTTTCGGACCGGAGATGGGATTGACAAACGTAGACCTAGCTACGGCAGATCATGGGACCTTAGTTGCGGCCGCGACCAAGGCTTGATGGCCGTCCTCATTGTCAATTGTCTCCGCCCTATAGCTCTTCATGTGGGTATCCCATGCACCAATATGTGCGTCATCGGTGCTCAGCAAATTGATGACGGTACTAGGTCCATGGTGGAGTTCATGCTTAACGTGATGGATCATCAAAAGGAAACCGGCAGGTTTGCCAGTCGAGAGAACCCGTCGGGGTCTCTGCTTCATACGTTGTGCGCTGTTACTGAGCGCCAAGGGACCCTGCTTTGTCCTAAGCTGCCTTGGATATCTGTCCGCGCGGACGGATGTCAGATGGGCGTCGTCTATGAAGGAATGGACGACGACCAGGGTAAGGCGATGCAGAAGGGCCAGATCTGGACTGCGAACTTTGATCTGAGCCTCATGAGCGTCCGATGTCGAACGGCGGACTGTCTCCACCCTACGACTCATGATCACCGCCATATTCGAGGTGGTCATAAGATAGAAGGCGAGGGATGGATGAGCGTCGCTCGGCGGAGCGGTAAATACTCCAGTGTCCAAGCCGCTGTGTACGCTACGTGCGTAGGCACTGCTATCCTCTCACGTGGAGGGGATCCTCCCCCATATCGGAAGGATGGGGAGATGTGGACCGGAAAGGGGGTTACCGCGCTGGCTTCGTTGGCCAGCAGGACGGTCCGGGAAAAACATGCTACTCAGGAGGTTCTCGCTTCATTGGCTGAGGCTCCTAAGTTCGCTGCGGACGTCGGGGTCAAGTCAAAAATCGGTGTTGCTCTAGCTAATGCCGCCTCGACACCGGATGCGGAGCTCATCCGGCGCGCTGCGGATGCAGCGGCGGACGTCTTAATCCATGAAAAGGACATCACGGAAGCGGACAGAGCAGTAATGGAAAAGGAATTGCTGCAGCTTTCGGCCGAACAAGAGGTTCGGTGGAAGAAGGCTGCGGACAGCGGTAGTTGGGACGAAGTGGCTGCGCCGCTAGACGTCTACCGTCTGTCGGGTCAGATCATCACGGAGGATCCTCGTCGGGCAACGGAATACCGACAAGGCGTGGTGGACGCATGTGGCTTTGGCGCGGACTGGAAGACGCGTAAGCCGCACCTCAACGAGGATGAAGCTGCGGCGGGCGCGTACATGCTCCGTCGGAAGGCCGCCGCCTTGTGGCTGGACGGCACTCCGAGGACTACGCTACGCAACATGGCGCACGATTGTGTCCCTACGGGACCTCCCGTGTGTACCCCTCCGCACAACCTGAAAGGCGATGCGGCCCAGTGGGTGGACGCGAAGCTTGAGGCTGAAGTCCAGAGGGGACAGCTCATCCGGGGCAGTAGCCCATGGGGAAGCCCGCCTTTCCCTACGCGGGAGGACGGGGCTGCGCATAAGAAAAAGCGCAAGCGGAGGCTCGTCGTGGATTACCGACGGGTGAACATGCGCGTGGCTAGATCTGTCTACTACGTGAAGCGCGTAGGTGATGTGATCCTCGCGTGCATAGGTAGCGCGTATTTCTCGTTCCTAGACGCGTGCACCGGGTTTAACCAAGTGGTGAACACTCGGAGAGCACGTGAGATCCTTGCCCTAGCCGCCAGGTCAGGGAAGTTTCTCCCTGTCTGTCTTACCTTCGGGCCGAACAATGGGCCCGACGACTTCGCTTATGTCGTCGACCGGTGCTATGCCCCGGGTCGTGGTAGGAAGCTGCGCTTAGGAACGGAATGGCTCCCTTACGTGGATGACCTCACCATCCGGACCGGCCGGGTGGTTGACGGCACTATCTACAGGGATTGCGAGTATGATGCTCAGCTGCGCTCTGCCGCGGAGAAGGTTGTTGAGACGACGTCTCAAGACCCCCGGCAGGCATTGCTGACACTCGGGTTCGACGCTTTAGGCACGAAGACTGGGACGAAGTCCGGTTGCGATGAGCGAAAAAAGGGTAACCAAAATATGAAGTTCGACGAGAAGCTCCGAGACCATAATGATTATCGGTTTCGGTCGGAGTGGACGTCGAATGTGAGGGGCGACTTTACGTCGCTCTTCTGGACGATTTTGTCCATAACAGGGTTAGGTTTCATGACGGCCGCCGGGGGGAACCTTCCTCAGAGCGGGCTGGAGAGAAAAAATATATATGGAAAAAATATGTATCTCAGCATTCGTCATAAATCCGTTAATGGAGCCCCTGGTAGAGTTCGAGGAAACCACATGACATTTTGGATGGCAATGGTGTTCTTGATGCAATGCGACTGCTTATCGGTTCGAATTCAGTGTTTGAGTGTGGGCCGGCCTTCGGGCTCGCCTGGCACCTCGGTTCGAATTCAGGGTTTGAGTGTGGGCCGGCCTTCGGGCTCGCCTGACATCTCGATGAGCAGTTTTCCGCCATTTGGGTCTACCTTTCCTGGCGCATACAACAGGCCACCGTCATTCAGGGACGCCAACAGAGACCGTTGTAACGTCGTCAGCAGGAGACTCTCAGCCGTTTTGCGATCGGGCTATGGAGGCCTGCGCAGTCATCGTCAGCGACCAGTATACAGTTCAATACTGGACTCACAGGGATGGGTCAACATGCGGACCTTGCTGGGTACGCAGGCGATGCAAGCGGCACAGGTCGAGATGAACGAAGTCATTGCTCTGACTAAGCCGCCTGATCGCATCCTCGATGCAAAGGACGACAAGGTCCGTTTTGAGGCAGAGCTGGTCAGCCATATCGGCGGTAGCTCTCCGGAGGATTGGAGAGTGAGGGCGTTGCAGGGCTGGCGCGCGGAGTCGGGAGTGGACCCGGAACATGTCTACCCGAATCCCGCTCCAGGCACGGTGCCGGAACGAATGTGGCATGGAACGAGCGAGCATAATGCTCGGATGATCCTGAGGCTTGGGTTTTGCACTGGGCCGAACCTGGAAAGGCTCATCGGGAAGACTCGTTCCCATACGCACTTCGTAGCGGGCTTCGTTGACCTGGCTAATAACAGAGAGCAGGTCGGCTTTCGGGCCAGGAGCAGCCACATCGTGGAGGTTAATCCTCGTGCGCTGCTAGCCTTTGGCTACCGGGTGATGCACAGTGCTCAAGATAACCACCCGATGAGCGGGGTATGGCTGGTGCCAGGGGATATTCCGCGGGATTTCATCGTGGGTATCATGGACATCCGTCACGGACAGCAGCAACAGGTGCAGTGGTGCAACCCGATGGTGTTGTGCCCACTCGTGTACAATCCGCTTATGGATAACCTGGACTTGGGAGAGCCGGGGCCTTCGGATTACGAGAGTCAGCAGCAGTTCCTTATGATGAACCGGGCTGCGCACTTCTTCGGTTTGGAGCTTTGGCAGCTGGGCACCAGGGTGTCCAAGCTGGCCTTGCATAGGGCATTGAAGAAGGTCCGAGTGGCGATCCATCCGGACGCCCACTTTGGTGACAATGAAGATGACCATTGGAAGCGATTTTCCTTGATCGGCGGACAATATGCAGACATTCTGACCGCGGAGTTCGAGGAGAGAGAAGCTGTCCGAGCAGTCTATCTTAGGATGGGCCTGCAGCCTGGGTGTCTCGGTTGCGATATCTGTCAAAAGATCTTGGAGCACCGAATCCGATTGTATCACAAGGGTGAGACCATGATCGGAACCACCCCTGATGCGTGGGCTGCAGAGCTCGACCAAGCGGCCAGGATCTTATTGAATGATCACGCGGTATGGGGTCGGTATCGTTGGATATCCGATCCGACGACGAGTCTCCCTCCGGCGATGCAGATCAGTCCGGCGTGGGCTCGACCAAAGCCGCCATCACCGCAGTTGCCGCCGTCGGGACCGACGAGGGTGAAACCCCCTCCGTGTCCTTGTCCGTTCGAACGACCGCTTGTGGCAGGACCTCCTGTGGTCAAGGCTGCCCCTAAGCCGTCGTCGTCGAAGGCTAAGCCACCTCCTTTTCATCCGGAAGGGGAGGTGCCCAGGCCAAAGGCAAAGCCCCCTCCATTTCATCCGGAAAAGGAGGTGCCCAGGCCAAGTCAAGCGCCTACGGTTGGTGCCGAAGCTTCGCCTGCTGTGGCAAAGGGGCCAAAGGCGCCGCCTCCGCCGGAATATATGCCTTCTGCGGAAGCGCGTCGGTGGATGGAAGGGCCTCCCCTTCGGGCTAAGGAAGCGCCCGTTTCAGGCCTAGAGGAGGCGGGACACTCGTCAGTACCAAGGCTCGAGCCTACGTCCAAGGCCAAGGCGCCTCCGAAGGGCTTCGAGCATATCCGTGCAACTAGTGCTGAGCCTCAACTTCGAGTGGGGAACGCTGCGCGGATGTCTACATCAAAGAGTAGGTCCAGGAGCCAGTCGCGGGCTGCGAGCTCCCTGGTGCCACTCTTTTCGATTCCTGAAGACGGGAATCCTGGAGAGGACGCTGAAGCGGTCGCAGTACCGTCACCATCCGGCCCGAGAGTGGGTGCGGACAGGATTAAGGCGCCTCCGTCGGAGAGAAGGAATGAGACTGACAGTATGCTGCAGTCCTCTTGGATGAGTTGGATACGTGGTAGCAGTGCTAGGCCAGTGGTCAGCCTGAGCGCCGATCTATGGAAGAACGTGCTCAGGATGAGCCTCTCCGAAAGGGATTTCCATTTCGACATGTCAGATTTTCAAGGTGTGGTCAGTGCCATCCGAGATCGACATGAGCGGGTGACAGTTCAGAGTATTGAGTGGCAGGCTCCGATCGTCGGGGCG
This sequence comes from uncultured Actinomycetes bacterium, assembly GCA_937902105.1. Lineage (GTDB taxonomy): Bacteria > Actinomycetota > Acidimicrobiia > Acidimicrobiales > Ilumatobacteraceae > Casp-actino8. The sequence goes on along the minus strand of CALGTP010000583.1, from coordinate 2,795 downwards.
TCGCTCGAGTCGCCCGTCAGTCTTGAAACTGCTACGGTGGAATCAGGCTCGGACGTTGAATCAGTCACGAGGCCGTCGTTCACGAGGAACGGGCAGGCTAACAACCTGCTTCTCGAGTCCCTGATTCAGCAGACCGACGCGAGCATCGTCCAGGACATCCAGATCGTTCGATCCCGACGTGCCGATGGCATCTTACATGAGGTAGATGTCTCTGCGAGCGAGGATGAGCGTGAGATCGTCCCTCTTCCGCAGGACCCTGACGAGCAGGAGTCTGAGCAGGAAAAAGGTGACGATGTGCCGATGGAAAGTGAAGACGAACCGGAAGCAGACGAGTCGGCAGGAGATCGTCCGGGTGAACATGCTGTGGCACCGGGACCGGACCTCTGTCGTCCCCAGGAAGCAGACGAGTCAATTGCATTGACCATCGACGAGTCCACCATCTTGTGCATGATGGTGCGGGACCCGCCGACCATCTACGGAATGATGGCTTCCTTGGACGGGCTGTTTGCCGGATCGGACATCGATAAGGCGTGCGCCGAGCGTTGCTCAGTGACGGGAGGTTTTTGCTACCGTCTGCTGGAAGAGCGAGCCAAGCCGTCTCCGTTCTCTAGAGGACGGAACAGGAGGACGATGAGTCTCGGTCGGGCCGGGGCCATCAGTGTGCATTCCGTCCTGAATAGGCTGGTGCACGCGCTCAAGCAGCGGGTGAAGATCTTACTCTTGGATGACTCCGTCGAATTCCTTTCCCCGACGTCTACTAGGGCAGAAGTCGACAAGTTCATCCACCATCTGTGCTGCTTTCAGGCCAGTCTTTCCCTGCTGCCTGATAGCCAAGATTACGAAAGGGCTGTCGAGCTGCTGAAGGAGAAAGAACGAATCGCTAGTTTTGACTGGCCGTCCTTCAACGACGTGATGGAAGAAAGGACCCACCTCAGTCTTGGGATGTATCATTCTCAGCTGCTGTCAGTCCGGCAACGTAGTGAGGACGACGCCGAGAACTTGGAACTCGGCAGGTGGAAAGTCCAGGCGAACTATAGCCGTCGAGCCGAACTGCTGGAACAGAGCGGTCAGCTCGCGGAGGATCTCATTGCAGCCGTTCGGCAGGTGACGTGTTTGGACCGAGGCGGGCACCCAGTGGGGGATCTCGTCCTTAGCGTCGATGAGGTCGCGCCTGAGGCGAAGAGATGCAAATCATACGACATAGGGAGTTGGAATTGCGAATGCGGACACATCAACACTCCTTTGAAGGGTGAGATGGCTGAGTTCTGCAGCGGCAGCTGGCCAATGCGGAGCTTATGCCGTGGCCGTCGTTCAATGCTCTGTAGGAGCTCCATCTCTGTTAGTCGGAGGTGTTGGGTAGGAGTGCAGCCAGGAGCTCCGCCGCCGCCTCACACGGCGGAAGACGATGACATGGCAGAGGGCACAGAGGGCGTGGATCGCAGGAGGCGAGCTGCGCAAGCCCACATCGTCGGCGAGGCTAGGAGCAGCGCTGCACAGAACAATCGTCAGGAGCAAAGGATGCGTCTTCAGTTGTTCGCCGAGAAGGAAGGCTGGACCTGCACACAGTGTGGCAAGTCTAATGTGCCGGGCAGAATTACCTGCATGTCGTGCCACAGCACGGTGCCGGAGGACTACGCGCCACCGGCAGGTACTCAACTGCACATTACTCGGAGCAGGAGAGCTTACTGCAGCCGATCGGCTATCAGGGGCAATGTCACAGCGGACATTTGTGATATGTACCTGAAGGGAGTGCCGGGTCAGCGCAGAAGTTGGAAGGCTCTACGGCAGAGCTATGGAGGGGACTGGACTCGGTCGTCCGGATGGTACCCCGAAACCCCTGGCACAGGAGGTGCTTCGTCATCTACCTCGGGTCAGGGAGGAGCTGTTCATGCCAGCCAGGAGCCTTCGCAAGCTCACTGGGCTGGAAGGTCGGAGGCAAGTGAGGAGAATCCGTTTGCTGGAATGCCGGAGGAGTACGCTCGGCAAGCTGGCCTTGAGATCCCCGCTCCCGACCATGCTCCATCGTCAAATGCGGCAAGTCCACGATGTAGAGAACCGTGGGAGCCGTGGTCCGAGGCTGAGGCTGCAATGGACCTGGAAGGTTATTGGAGCGGCCAAGCCTGGATAGCACCTGTGGCACCCTGGGGAGCGTGGGAAGCTCCAGGTCCAGGGTTTCCATGGAGAAAGACGGATCGAGAACGGCGTCAGGAGGAACGAGACCCCTACGCTGCGGGAGAACGTTGGGCGGACGAATCTGCGCCGCGACCAAGGCCTACCCGGCTGGACGGGCCGAGGCCATGGCCGGCACAGACCCTAGGGGTTACTCATCCGTACGGGGGTGAAGGACCTTGGGAGCAAGGGTTGCCAGTACCGCCGCCGGATGAGGATCCGACGCTCTGGCCGACGTCCGATACTCCCGAACCTTCGGAGCAAGGGTTCTTTCAGGCCGAAGTGAGCCAGAGAGGAGGACGGGTCTACGGGGTTATCAGCCACTTTATCGCTGACTTTGATCGTCCTGGGGAGAACGATGACACGGAGGCTAGTGATAATGACCTTAGTGGCCTAGCGAGGTCCTTTGCTCGAGATCGAGCAGCAGAGCTGCGTCAGATGAATGAGCGTATTGGACTGGATCTCGGCTACGAGCCGAGCAGGTCAGCTTCATCGGCAGTTTTCGTGCGCAGTCACGAAGTTGCAAGGACGGCCGCATACGAGGAGGTAGTCACTTGGTTCTGTCACGGCTGCGGTACACACAACGAGCAGAGGGATCGGTATTGCCGCAATCCGCTATGCAGTGC
>CALGTP010000582.1 GCA_937902105.1 uncultured Actinomycetes bacterium | reverse complement strand
CAACGCTGAAGAGCAACAGGAACCAGAGACCACGCGTGCAATATGCAGCGCAAAACTGACACGTGGTAAATCTTCTGCTGATCTTGGGCATGGTGCCACTGATGCTGGGGATGATAACTCTACTGACAAGAACGGCGACACAGCAGCTCCGGACATCGCCGCCTCCTTTGATTCTGAGACTCCCACATTAGCATGGGGCGGAGGCGGTAGTGGTGCTAAACAGTGTTCATGTGATATTATGTGATACTTTGACAGGCAAGCTGTTTTACGTGTGTTTCGCAACATAGTTGTCAGCAGATGTTTTACGATTGTTTGTTCCCATGTGCTACTGAGTATCTTGCGCCAAAATCCCAGTCAAATTATCTTGAACCAGGCAGTGGCGTGTTGGACGATTGCACCACCGATGACGAAAGTCTATCAACCAGTGAAGCTGATGATCCTCGAGACCTAGATGGACCGTTACACAGAGAAACTGCGCCGCCTCCTTTGCCTTGGTATGCCATGCCCCAGTTCCTCTTACCAGACAGCCGACAGATGGACATGCAGAACTTCATGAGCAACATTGCTAAGCACTGGGTCGGCAAAATCTTGCAATGCGGCAGCTACATTGGATCCTGGGCTGCCTTCCCCAAGCTGTACTACACTTCGTCTTTGTGCACTGGGACGGCTACGGGAGAACTGACTCACGAAAGCGCTGTGGGGGAAATGTCGGAGCAATGCGGTTTTCCATCCGTTACGAGGATTTCCTTCATGGGCGAGAAAGAGAAGTTCAAAATTCGATGGCTCGTTGACAACTCCTTGGCGCAGCCAGACACATGCTTGTACGACGACATCAACCTTATCAAGGACGGCGAGGCGAATTGCGTTATCCATGGCAAGAAATGTTCTATTGCCGACATGTGCCCTCGGCCGCATAACCTCAAGGCAGGGTTCAGTTGTAAAAGTTGGTCCAAGGCCAACTGCCAATACGCGTCCAATCGCACTGGCATGGTCAGCGACAAGCAGGAACTGACAAGTGTCAAAACCTTCAAGGCGACGGCTGGGGTCATCGCCGAGAAGTGTCCAGACACGTTCATACTTGAAAACGTAGATTCCATAGGGGCTGAAGACGAGGAGAGCTCGAACTTGCACTTAGTCATGGAGGCGCTCAGGGATCTCAACGATGGCATGTACCAAGTTTGTTGCAGGAGGGTCACAAGTTCCGACTACGGTCTTCCTCAAAACAGGCTTTCCCGTTTTTTTTTCAGGGTGCGTTTGTTATTTCAGGTTTGCTTCAGTTACACTTTAGTTTTGGATGTACCCATTTTCATGCACACTTTGGCAGCTCAGTGCAACTTGTCCAGCACACCCTGCAAGGAAGAGGGTCTACATCGTTGGTGTTCGAGTGAAGGGCCTGCCTAACCACCTTCGCAAAGATTTGGATGACAACGGTTTGGAGGATAACTTCTTTGTGGATCCCCATGGCTTCGAGAAGGGAATGGACAACCTTTTGGAGCTGCTCAAGCTACCGCCGGCCCCGTTGAATATCATTTGTGAGCCGTCTGATTCGCCATTCGTGAAAGCAGAGCTAGATCGCCGCATTGCTCGCAGCGCCAGTGGTCCGGACAAGACGAAGGACCATTT